>DASXJE010000076.1 GCA_036497565.1 Mycobacteriales bacterium | reverse complement strand
CCTCGCCTGCGACGCGGTACTGATGGGACGGCACACCTACGACGGCTTCGCTCCGGTGTGGCAGGGCCAGTCCGGCAACCCCTACAGCGACAAGATCAACGCGATGGAGAAGTACGTCGTCTCCACCACGCTGACCGACCCGACCTGGAACAACACCCACGTCATCGGCGGCGGCGATGTCGTCGGCGAGATCTCGAAGCTCAAGCAGGCCCCGGGCAACGACATCGTGCAGTACGGCTTCGGCCCCGTGACCTACGCGCTCATGGCCGAGGGGCTGCTGGACGAACTGCACCTGTGGGTGCACCCCTTCTTCGTCGGACGCGGCGGCCCGCAGGACCTGATGTTCCGCGAGACCCCGCTCACGACGTTCGACCTCGTCGACACCACGACGCTCAAGTCCGGCATCGTCATCCTGTCCTACACCGCGTCGAAGAGTGCGTCATGACCACGGTGGAACGCATCGACGGAGAGGTGCTCGCGCCGGGCGCGCCCGGATACGACCAGGCGCGCACGGTCTGGAACGCGATGGTCGACCGCCATCCGGTGCTGATCGTCCGGTGCGCCAGCGACGCCGACGTCGCGGCGGCGGTGCGCCATGCCCGGGACAACGACCTGGAGATCGGGGTGCGGTCCGGCGGGCACAGCATCGTCGGGCTGGCCGTCCCGGACGGCGGGCTGATGATCGACCTCACGCCCATGGACGGCGTACGGGTCGACGCAGCACGCCGCCGTGCGGTCGTCCAGGGCGGCGCTCTGCTCGGTGCCCTGGACCGGGAGGCGCAGCGGCACGGCCTGGCGACGACGGCCGGCAACGTCTCGCACACCGGAGTCGGTGGACTGACCCTGGGCGGCGGGATGGGCTGGCTGGCGCGGCAGTACGGCCTCTCGTGCGACAACCTGGTGTCCTGCCGGATGGTCACGGCGGACGGCCGCGTGGTGAGCTGCAGCGCGACGGAGAATCCCGAGCTGTTCTGGGGATTGCGCGGCGGTGGCGGCAATTTCGGCATCGTCACCGAGTTCGAGTTTCGGCTGCATGACGTGCCCGGAGACACCCTGGTCGCCGAATTCTCCTACCCGATCGATCGCGCGCTTCCCGTGCTGCGCGGCTGGCGTGAACTCAGCGCCGAAGCGCCCCGCCGGGCCACGTTCACCGCATCGGTGAGCGGGGACGAGGTCACGGTCGGATACGTGTGGGTCGGCGCGCCGGCGGCGGGCCGGGCGCTGCTGCCGGCGCTGCGCTCGCTCGGGCGCGCGACCGCCGAACAGATCGAGCCGATGTCCTACGTGCACCTGCAGCGGACCGATGACACCGTCGCCGGGCACCACTACCGGCGGTACTGGAAGGGGCACTACTTCAGCGAGTTGACCGATGAGGCGATGCAGGCGCTGCTTCTGCGCGGCACCTCCGACGGAAGCGGCACGCACCTCCCGTCCGTCTCGCTGCAGGCCTACGGCGGCGCGATCGCCGACGTACCCGACTCCGACACCGCATTCAGCCACCGAGACACGCAATTCGAGTACGTCGCCGCGGCACGGTGGACGGACCCAGCGGAGGACGGGTCGCGGATCGCGGCCGCGCGCCGGTGCGGGCGTGCGCTCGACCGGTTCGCCAGCGGTGCCTACGTCAACACGCTGACCGACGAGGGTACGGACGGCGTGCGACGCGCCTACCCCGCCGACAAGCTGGCCCGACTCACCGCACTCAAAGACGCCTACGACCCCGACAACGCCTTCCACCTCAACCAGAACATCCGGCCGAGTTCGCTCAGCTGAGCTCGATGTCGTGGCCGGGTCCGCGCTCGTCGTCCGGGCGGGGCCCGAAGTAGCGCCGCTGGTCCGCCGGGATGGGAAGGTCGTTGATGCTGGCCTCCCGTCGGCGCATGAGGCCGTGGTCGTCGAACTCCCACAGCTCGTTGCCGTAGCTGCGGAACCACTGCCCGGCGGCGTCGTGCGACTCGTATTGGAACCGCACGGCCATCCGGTTACCGCGGAATCCCCACAAGCTCTTGCGCAGCACGTAGTCGAGCTCGCGCTCCCACTTGGCGGTCAGAAACGCGACGATCTCCGCCCGCCCGGTGGCGAACTGGTCGCGGTTGCGCCAGACGGAGTCCTCGCTGTAGGCGAGGCTCACCCGTTGTGGGTCGCGGGTGTTCCACGCGTCCTCAGCGGCCTGCACCTTCTCGATCGCGGTCTCGAGCGTGAAGGGCGGCAGCGGCGGGCGGCTCGCGGTCATCGCATCTCCTCGGCGTACGGCGTCGGCGGTGCCCCCACTATCCCGCTCCTGCGAGGTGCGGCTTGACCCTCACCCGACGTGAGGATCCATAGTCGGGGCATGGCAGAGCCATTCATAGCGCCACTGATAGCGCCGCTGACGGTGGGCCGGGTCGCTGATCTGGCCCACGTGACCATCCGCACCCTGCACCACTACGACGAGATCGGGCTGGTGCGGCCGTCGCGGCGTACCTCGGCCGGCTACCGCGTCTACGCCGAGGCGGACATCGTGCGGCTGCAGCAGGTGCTGCTCTACCGCCGGGTCGGCTTCGGCCTGGACGAGATCGCGGACCTCATCGACGACCCCGAGGTCGATGCCGTCGGTCACCTCCGCCGGCAGCGGGCGCTGCTGCTCGACCGGGGCACCGAGATCGAGGCGATGGTAGCCGCGATCGACAAACAACTGGAGGCACGCACCATGGGCATGAACCTCACACCGGCCGAACAGCTCGAGATCTTCGGCACCGACAAGGTCGGCGGTGAATGGGCCGACGAGGCGCGGGATCGGTGGGGAGAGACCGAGGCCTACCAGGAGTCGCAGCGGCGTGCGGCCGACTACACCAAGGAGGACTGGGCCCGCCTCAAGGCCGAGGCCGATGAGGGCCTGCGCGGATTCGCCGAGGCGGCCCGGGCCGGCCTGCCGGCGACCGGCCCGGAGGCGATGGCCCTGGCCGAGGCGCACCGGCAGTACATCAACCGCTGGTTCTACGACTGCGGCTACGACGTACACCGCGGTCTCGCGCAGATGTACATCGCCGACGAACGCCTCACGCAGACCTTCGAGAGCGCGCTGCCCGGGCTGGCGCAGTACGTGCACGACGCCATCATCGCCAACGCGGAATCAGCCTCCTGAGCACCGCCCGCCGGGGCACGACGGTGGTGGCTGTCTCCTCGGCCCGCTGACGCGACTGGCGGGCGTCCTTCGCCAGGCGCGCGGCCTCCGCATCCGCGAGGTGGGCGTCGAAGCGCTCCTCGACCAGGGCGTCGAGGGTCAGGTAGTGGTAGCTGGTCATCGGGATCAGCCCCTTCAGGGTTGTCGGATCGCGACCGTTGTCGCTCGAAAACCAGCCTGGTCCCGGCGCGGCCAGGGCACATCGGTGCCGACCACGGATCCGGTGATTCCGTAGTGGGATCCGTGGTCGGCACGGATGTCCTTAGGCGGGCTTCCCCGCAGGCTTGAGGCGACGAGGTCCACCGTGGACCCGCCGAAGGGGGATGCAGGACATGACAGCGATCGACACGACCACCCAGGACACGGCCGAAGCCGATCCGACCACCATCGACGCGGCGAAGCTCGAAGCGTTCGTCGGACAGGCCGTCGGCGACATGGGCGCGGCCATCTCCGGGCTGCTGCTGCACATCGGCGATCGGCTCGGTCTCTACAAGGCGATGGCCGGCGCGGGGCCGATGACGTCCGCAGCGCTGGCGATCCGCACCAACACCGCGGAACGCTACGTCCGCGAATGGCTCAGCAACCAGGCGGCCGGCGGCTACGTCGTCTACCACCCCGCCGACGAAACGTTCGAGCTGCCCGCCGAGCAGGCCATGGTGGTCGCGGACGAGGACAGCCCGTTCTTTCTGGCCGGCGCGTTCGAGAGCATCGCCTCGTGCTACACGGACCACGACACGATCGTGGATGCGTTCCGCACCGGCGCGGGCTTCGGTTGGGAGGACCACGACGACCGGCTCTTCTCCGGCGTCGTGCGACTCTTCCGTCCCGGTTACGCCGCCCATCTCGTCGACGAGTGGCTGCCCGCCCTCGACGGCGTGGTCGAGAAACTTCGCTCAGGCGCGATCGTGGCCGACGTCGGGTGCGGGGTCGGGGCGTCCACGATCCTCATGGCGAAGGCGTTCGAGCGGTCGTCGTTCGTCGGGGTCGACATCCACGAGGAGTCGATCCGATCGGCGCGCAAGGCGGCGGCCGAGGCCGGCGTCGGCCAGCGGGTGCGGTTCGACATCGCCACCGCGAAGGACATGTCGGCGATCGGCTACGACCTCGTCTGCATGTTCGACTCCCTGCACGACATGGGCGACCCGGTCGGTGCCGCTCGTCGGATCCGCCATTCTCTCGCCCCCGGCGGCACGTTGCTGCTCGTCGAGCCGTTCGCCGGCGACCGGCTGGAGTACAACCTGCACCCGGTCGGCCGGACCTTCTACGGGCTGTCCACGGTGATCTGCACGCCCAACTCGCTGGCGCAGGACGTCGGCCTGGCACTGGGCGCGCAGGCCGGCGAGTCCCGCCTCACCGAGGTGCTCCGCGAAGCTGGGTTCAGCAGCGTACGCCGGGCGGCGGAGACTCCGTTCAACCTGATTCTGGAGGCCAGGCCATAGGTGTCGCGCCCATCGCGGCCAGTGCGGACTCTCCGCGCGCTCGTTCCCCATCCCCGATGAGGACGAGCGTGCGGGCCCACTGATAGCGGCAACCGGTGGCTTTCAGGGCGGCGGCCGCGGAGACGAGCGTCCCGCGACCGCCGTCCGCCATGCCCGCAGCGCGATCGACGATGGCGGCGGCAACCGGGTTGTCCATGGTCGCCAGTCGGGCGCGGTCGATGCGCGCGGCTGCGTCCGGGTGCCCGGTGAGTACGGCGGCCTCGGCCCACAGGGCGGCGTACCAGGGACGCCACATGCCGGTGTACCACTCCCGGAAGTGTTCGGGCGGCGTGGCCAGTCTCTGCATCGCCTCGTCGGCCTGCCCACGGTGTAGCAGCAGCATGGCGTCGAAGAACTCGTTGAAGTGGATCGAGGACAGCGGCCGGCCGGGCGTGGCGAGCCCGTCGACGATGTCGAGCCACTGGGCCCTGGCGTCGTCGTCGCCCCGCAACCCGTGCACGGTAGCCACCGCATAGGCGCCGCGGCTGAGGTTGCCGGCGCGCGGTCGTCCGGCTCGCTCCCATCCCTTGCGGAACCGCTCCCCCAGGCGGACCGCCTCGTCCCACTCGCCGGTCAGTGCCGCGACGAGAATCAGCCGGGCCGTCGCCAGGTGGGCTTCCTCGCGGTAGAAGGGCAAGTCGCAGACCCGCTCGGCGAGCGGTCTCGCAGCCGCCAGGTCGCCCGCGGCGATGGCGCAGTCGGTGGCCATGATGTAGGCGTCGAAGAACTCCAGCCCGGACGCCGCCGTCACCTGCAGCGGAGCCAACAACCTGGTACGCAGCATCGCGCTCGCCAACGCGGGTCGGACCTCCCCCCGTGCTAGCTGGATGGCGGTCAGCTCGTCCAGCGCGGCGCTCTCGTCCAGCGGGTCGCCGACCCGGCGAGCCAAGGTGATCGCCCGCTCCGCGAGCTCGGCGGTGATCGGGTCGAGCTCCGAGCCGTTGTAGGCCTCGGCATTGAGTGTCCGGGCCTCCGCCGCCGGGTCGCCTGCGGCGAGCGCCCATGCCTCGCGCAGCAGTGCATCCACCTCGCCGGCCGCGCGCGGCGTGGGCATCAGGCCGGGCCCGCGATTGATCAGCTCGGCGGCGCGCGCGAGGTCGCGGGCGGCGCCGGCCCGGTCGCCGGCGCGCAGCGCCGCGTCGGCCGCGGCCCGGCGCAGCCGCATCGCGTCGTTGCCGAAGTGCCGCGTCTCCGCCGCGCCGGCGGCGCGGTGCAGTGCGGCAGCGGCGGCCAGGTCGTCGGCGGCGAGGCCGGCCGCCTGCTCGTAGCGTCGCTGCGATTCGCCGGGCGTGCCGCGAACGAAGGTCAGGTCGGCCAGCCAGATCGCCAACCGGTAGGCCTCGGCGCGGTGGCCGGCACTAACCGCGGTCCAGCGGAGCGCTGTCCGCAGTTCGTCGGCGAGCTGGTCGAACACCGACCGCCACGCGCCGACGTCGTCCGGACGAGGAAGCCCGAGCGCTTCGGCGGCAGCGAGACACCAACGCAGGTGCCGGGTGCGGGCCTCGACCATCTCCCCGGCGGCCTCGAGCCGCTCGCCGCCGTACTGCCGGATGGTCTCCAGGGCGCGGTAGCGGGTGTCGCCCGAGTCGACGATGGGGACGAGCAGGCTCTGGTCGGCGAGCCCGGCGAGGATCGACGGAACGGCATCGGTCGCAGTCGGGAGCCAGTCGGCGAGCACTTCCGCGGCGGCATCGGCGGTGAACGGGGCGGCGAACACCGAGATCCGGCGTAGCACCGCCTGGTCGGACGAGTCGAGCAGCGCGTAGCTCCAGTCGAGCGTCGACCGCAGCGACCGATGCCGGTGACCCTTGCGCCGACCGCCGGTGAGCAGCCGGAGCCCGTCGGCGAGTCCGGCCTCGAGGCCGTCCAGTCCGAGAGATGCGTAACGGGCGGCGGCCAACTCGATCGCGAGGGCCATGCCGTCCAGGCCCCGGCACACCGTGGCGACGCGTCGCCGGTCGGCCGGGGTGAGCGGTCGCCCACCCGCCGCGGCGCGTCCGAGGAAGAGCTCGACGGCGTCGCCGTCCCGGCCGTCGGCGTCGAGAGACATGCCCGGCACCCGGAACACCCACTCGAACGGAACCAGCAGCCGGGCCCGGCTCGTGGCGAGCACGGTCAGGCCGGGGCTGCCGGCCAGCAGGCGTTCCAGCGGGCCGACCACCCCGTCGATCAGGTGCTCACAGTTGTCCAACACCAACAGCATCTCCCGGCCGGACAACCAGCCGAGCACGGTGTCCTCCGCCGACCGGGCCTGATGTTCGCCGAGACCCAAGGCGGCCGCGATAGCCGGCGCGATCATCGACGGGTCGGTGACCGGCACCAGGTCGACGTATCCGGTGCCGTCGGCGAACCGGTCGGTCACGTCGGCGGCGACCGCGAGGGAGAGGCGGGTCTTCCCGATCCCGCCCGGCCCCAGGGCCGTCACGAGACGGTGCTCGTCGAGCGCCTCGGCGAGTGCAGCCCGCTCGGCCACCCGACCGACGAACGATGTCAACGGCGCGGGCAGTCGCACGATCGGTGCGGTGGCCCGGGCGGTCCCCGTCTCCGGCGTCGGGTCCACGGTCGCCGCGATGGCCACCAGTGCCCGCCGGTCGCCCACCTGGAACTTGCGCAGCAGCGAGGAGACGTGGCTTTCGACGGTGCGGACGGAGATGAAGAGTTGGGTGGCGATCTCGGCGTTTGTCTGATGTTTGGCAACTGCTTCGAGCACCTCGGCCTCGCGGGCCGACACATCTACGTCCGCCGGCTCCCACTCGTTCACCACAGTCAGATTGTGCATGGTCATCCCCCGTACCCGGCCCAACGACCGCAAAGAACCCCTGCCCACTGTGGCAGGAGGCGCGGACGTGCCGTATCTACCTCTCCCACGGGCCCGGGAAGGCGTCGGTTCACCCGTCCGGGTCACATCACCATTGCTGCACCATCGGGCAGCGCGCGCTCCGGACACCCGCCGCTTAACGCGACGCCGAGCACCAATCGCTACGTATGAAGGATGATCCGGCCACGAACGCCACCCGCGCCCC
>DASXJE010000075.1 GCA_036497565.1 Mycobacteriales bacterium | reverse complement strand
TGGCGATGCGTACGTAACGGCTGTCCGATCGCCCCGTTGTGCGAGACGTGAGGGACCATATCCGTACTCGGCTACCCCCCGTCAACCCACCCGTTACCCACAGTTGACCATGTATCCGCAGGTCAGCGGCACTTTTGCGGCCCGAAGGAATTTCCTTGCCGGGCAGCAGATCCCGGCGTGTCGGGCGGCGTGTCGGCGCGGGGCGGGTCTATGTTCGCGGGTTCGCCAGCCGCGATGGCCGGTTCGCGGTCGCCGGGCCGCCCGGCCGTCGCCGGCGGGCGACGTGCCGCGCATCGGGGCGGGCTGTCCTATCGTGTGCGCAAAGGCAACAACACAATCGGGAAAGGACCGCCCAGTGGCCGAGATCGCCGGCGGCGACGCCGACCGACCCGACCGCTGGACCTCGACGGCCGTCCGGGACGAGCAGCTGGCCGGCGCGGGACCGACCACGACGGCCGTCTCCCGACGCCGGACCTGGCTCCGCTGGCACCTGCCGTTCATGATCGTGCTGCTCGCCGGGGCGGCGATCCGGGTGATCGTGGTGCTGGCCTACCGGCCTGCGGTCCTCTTCCCGGACTCGATCAGCTACCTCGCCGCGGCCCGGCGGCTCGTCCCGGGCGTCAACCGTCCGCTCGGCTACTCGGGACTGCTGGCGCCGCTGCTCTACTCCCCGCACCCGCTCCTCATCGTCGCCATCGTCCAGCACCTCATGGGTCTGGCGATGGCCGTCGTGATCTACGCGCTCCTGCTGCGGTGGAAGGTCCGACGCTGGCTCGCGATCGTCGCGACGCTGCCGGTCCTCTTCGACTCCTATCAGCTGCTGATCGAGCAATACATCATGGCGGACACGTTCTTCGAGCTGCTGATGGTCGTCGGGCTCGTCGTGCTCGCCTGGAAACGCACCCCCATCCCGCTCTGGGCCTGCGCGGTCTCCGGGTTCGCGCTGGCCCTCGGGGCGATCACCCGCCTCGACGGAGCCGCGCTGCTGCTCCCCGCCCTCGGCTACGTGATCCTGCGTCAGCCCGGCGTACGCCTTCGCATCGTCGGCGCCGTCGCCATGGTGGTCACGTTCGCCGTACCGGTCGGGCTCTACGCCGTCGGCTACGACCTCGCGCACGGGAAGCTCGCGCTCTCCGGCTACTCCGGGCACTTCCTCTACGGCCGGGTCATGCCGTTCGCGACCTGCACGGGGCTGTCCCTGCCGGCTTACGAGCGCAGCCTCTGCCCGACCACACCCCCCGGTCACCGCGAGCCCACCGACTTCTGGATCTGGTCGCCGAAATCCCCCGCCTACCACCTGCACCTGCCGCCCGGGAAAAGCACCGACGGGGTGCTCAAGGACTTCGGCAAGCGGGTCATCCTGAATCAGCCGGGTACTTATACCAAGAGTGTTTTAACCAATTTCGTCGATGGCTTTGCACTCGTGCGCAACGGGTCCGCCCGCTTCCAATTCCAGCGCGACTACCCGTTGAACGGATTCGACCCGGCACCGGTATCGCACAAGTACGGCGACCAGACGCCGTATGCCGATCATCGCTACACAGGGTTCCTCTATTACTACGGGCAATACGTCAACGCACCCGGCCCACTGATGGCACTGGCTCTGGTCCTCGGCCTTCTGGGTGGCTTCGGCATCGGTCGTGCCCGACGATCCGGGATGCGCCTCGTGTGTCTGCTTTTCGCGGTCGCCGGCCTGGCCGTGCTGCTTCCGTCCAACGCAGCGTCTATCTTCTCCTGGCGATACGTTTTGCCATCGCTGGAGCTTCTGCCCGTAGCGGGAGCTCTCGGATTCACTGCCCTGACAGCAAGGAGCCACCGAGGTGAGCCAGCACGTGAGCGACAGACCTGACGACACGCCCCACCGGTCACTGCGGGAGGCGGTCGACACCGTCGCGGTGACCGACGAGGCCCTGCTGAAGTTCCATCAGCGGTACGGCGAGGTGACCCTGCAGCCGCTCGTCATCGTCATCGCCGCGTACAACGAAGCGGACAACATCGGGCCGGTACTCGACGAGATCCCGGACCGGATCGCCGACGTGCCGGTGTCCATTGTGGTCGTCGACGACGGCAGCGGCGACGACACCGCAACTGTGGCGGCGAAGCACGGCGCGATGGTCTGCGCGCTCTCGGTCAACCGTGGTCACGGAGTCGCGCTGCGCCTGGGTTATCGGATCGCGCGCAACGGCAACGCCCGTTACATCGCCACCTTGGACGCCGACGGCCAGTGGGATCCGGCCGACCTGCCCGCGATGGTGAAGCTGCTCGCCGAGGACCGCGCCGACTTCGTGATCGGCTCCCGGCAACTCGGCCGTACCGAGAACAGCGACCAGTTCCGGAACACCGGCGTCCGGCTCTTCGCCTTCGTGATCAGCACCCTGACGCGTACCCACCTCACCGACACCTCGAGCGGGCTACGGGCGTTGCGCTCCGAGATCACCGGTGTGGTCACCCAGACACAGCCGCAGTACCAGACCTCGGAGCTGCTGATCGGCTCGATCTATCACGGGTACCGCGTCGCCGAGGTCCCCACCACCATGCGGCAGCGACTCTCCGGTGAGACCAAGAAGGGCGGCAACCTCTCCTACGGGTTCCGCTACGCCCGGGTCATCGCAATGACCTGGTGGCGGGAGCGCCGGGCCAGTGCCACCCGTAAGGCCGCCCGGCGGTAGCCTTTAGCCCGCCGCGACGGTACGCATCGCCTGCGGCACGCATGTGCGGGCGATAGAATAGGCCGGTCGCCGACCGCGGCTGCGCACTTTGGTCCCGGTCGATTCCGTACCGCACGTGTGTCCGAAGATTGTCGGTCTCCCGCAAGGCAAGGACACGAATGACTCTCGGATCGTCCCGAATCGGATCGGCGGTAGTGCGCCGGTTTCGCACGCCCTTCGGCAAACGATTCGGTCGTTTCTTGCCCGTCTCACTGGCAGCCTTGGCGGCAAGTCAGATCACCCTGATCGTGTGCCTCGGACCGTTGCACCTCACCGCCGGAGTATCCGGCGCCGCCGGGTGGTTCGCCGGGGCGAGCGTCAGCTATTTCCTCAGCCGGTGGGCGTGGGAGCGCAAGGGCCGTCCGCACGTGCTGAAGGAGACGCTGCCGTTCTTCGCGGTGGCCATCTGCGCCGGACTGATCCTGACGCTCACCGCGAAGTGGGCCAACCAGGAGGCCATCTCGCTCGGGCTGTCGCACGTCGAGCGGGTGTTGTTCGTGGACGCCGCGTATTTCCTGGCGAACTGTGTGACATTCGCCAGCCGATTCCTGATTTTCCACTATATCCTGTTCGTCGATCGGGGACCCAAGGACGGGCCGGTCGAGCCGACCCCCGGGACCGGCGACGACGCTCTCCCGGAATCGGGCGCACTGCGCTGATACGAGCGAACGGGTGGGCGGCGGCTTATCCTCATGAAGGTGCAGCCGGGGCGCGGCGCTGGATCGTGCTTGGGCTAAACTCCCGCCTCGTTTCGGTAAGGTACAGGTCGCACACGCGGTCGAACATCGGCGAAGACGGATGGAGTCCTCCAACATGCGGATCGTAGTTCTCGGTGGAGACGGCTTCTGCGGCTGGCCGACAGCGCTGCATCTGTCCGACCGCGGTCACGAGGTCGTGATCGTCGACAACCTGTCGCGGCGGAACATCGACAATGAGCTCGAGGTGAGCTCGCTCACTCCGATCGCCCCGATGAGCGTCCGGCTCGCGGTCTGGAAAGAGCACACCGGCAAGGACATCGCCTACTACCGGTTCGACGTCGCCGAGAACTACCACCGGCTGCTCTCCCTTCTGCAGGAGTTCCAGCCCGACACCGTGGTGCACTTCGCCGAGCAGCGGGCCGCGCCGTACTCGATGAAGAGCTCGTGGCACAAGCGCTACACGGTCAGCAACAACCTCAACGCCACCAACAACCTGCTGGCCGCCGTCGTCGAGTCCGGCCTGGACATCCACGTCGTGCACCTGGGCACGATGGGCGTCTACGGCTACGGCACCGCCGGAATGAAGATCCCCGAGGGCTACCTGCGGGTCGAGGTGCGCACCGACGACGGGCACACCGTCGAGCAGGAGATCCTCTACCCGGCGAAGCCGGGCAGCATCTACCACCTGACGAAGACCCAGGACCAGTTGCTGTTCGCCTACTACAACAAGAACGACGGCGTGCGGGCCACCGACCTGCACCAGGGCATCGTCTGGGGCACCCAGACCCCGCAGACGGCACTGGACGAACGGCTGATCAACCGGTTCGACTACGACGGCGACTACGGCACCGTCCTCAACCGCTTCCTCATGCAGGCGGCGATCGGCTACCCGCTCACCGTCCATGGCACCGGTGGCCAGACCCGGGCCTTCATCCACATCCAGGACACCGCCCGCTGTATCCAGCTCGCCATCGAGAACCCGCCGGAACAAGGCGATCGGGTGGCGATCCTCAACCAGATGACCGAGACGCACCGGGTCATCGACCTCGCCAAAATCATCTCCGACATGACGGGCGCGACCATCGACCACGTCGCCAACCCGCGGAACGAGGACGCCGACAACGAGCTGTTCGTCGAGAACCGTCAGCTGTTGGCGATGGGCCTCCAGCCGGTCACGCTGGCCGACGGACTGCTGAGCGAGGTCACCGACATCGCCCAGCGCTACGCCGACCGGTGCGACCTCGACAAGATCCCGGCCAAGTCGTTGTGGCGCCAGGACGAGCCCGCGGCGGCTCCGGAGTCGGCCGCCGGCGCAACCGGCGAGCGTCGCCGCCACGGAGTCGCGAAGCAGCCGTAGGGCCCGCGCCGCCCTTCGCCCTCGCACGTCCGCAGCGCTCCACAGCGGTGCGGCGTGTCTCGGTCGATATCGATCAATCACGCCTATTGTGATCCGTCTGGCACCGAGCCGTCGAAGGACGGACCGGTGGGGAGGCGTGGTCACGAATTGAACGCTCATTGGCAAGGCGATTGCGCGCACCTGGGTGCATGCGTAGATTCCAATCGTTACCGAGAGTCGCTTGCGCCGGCTCCTCCGTCGGCACCGGTCACTCCGCGCTTCGGCGCTCTGAGGGGAGCGGTAGCGTGACTAGTCCGTCCAGCTTCCGATCGACCCGACGCAGGCGCCTGCTCTCACTCGCAGCCGCCTGCGCCGCCACCGTTCCACTGCTCGCGGCCTGCGGCAGCAGCAATTCGGGCGGCCCGGTCAGCATCAGCTTCTACGACCAGCCGGGCAGCCAGACGGCGACCCAGGCCAACGCGGACGCCTGCACCAAGCAGTCGGGCGGCAAGTACAAGATCGATTACGTCAAGCTGCCCACCGCAGCAGACCAGCAGCGCCTGCAGCTGGTGCGCCGCATGGCGGCGGGCGACACCTCCGTCGACATCATGGGTCTCGACGTCACGTGGGAGGCGGAGTTCGCCGAGGCGGGGTGGATCGTCCCCTGGACCGGGCAGAACGAGACCAACGCCCGCAAGGACCAGCTCGCCGGACCGTTGGCGACCGCGACCTGGCAGGGCAAGATCGTCGCGATCCCCTACAACTCCAACACCCAGCTGTTGTGGTACCGCAAGGACCTCGTGCCCAAGGCACCGGCGACCTGGGACGAGATGATCACGCAGGCCGAGGCACTCGCCAAGCAGGGCAAGCCGCACTTCATCGAGGAGCAGGGCGCCCAGTACGAAGGCCTCACCGTGTGGTTCAACTCCATGGTGGCCAGCGCCGGCGGCACGATCCTCTCTCCGGACAGCAAGACGGTCACCCTCGGGCCGCCGGCCGTGACGGCGCTCACGACGATGCGCCGGTTTGCGACGTCCACAGCCGCCGACCCGTCGCTGTCCAACGACCAGGAGGACCAGGGCCGGCTGGCGATGGAGTCCGGGACCGCGGCGTTCGAGATCAACTACCCCTACGTCTGGCCGTCGATGCAGGCCGACAAGCCGAAGTTCTACAAGAGCTTCACCTGGGCGCCGTTCCCGACCGTGGTCGCGGGCAAGCCGGCCCGGTCGACGATCGGCGGCATCGACCTCGCGATCAGCAAGTACAGCCAGCACAAGGCTCTCGCGTTCGAGGCAGCGACCTGCCTGGCCGCCGCGCCCCAGCAGCTGGTCGGCGCCATTGAGGGCGGCCTTCCTCCGACGCTCCAGTCGCTGTATACGCACCCCAGCGCCGACTTCAAGAAGAACTACCCCTTCTACCAGGTCATCTACAAGCAGCTGCAGAACGCGACCGTCCGGCCGAAGACGCCGGCGTACCAGAGCGTCTCGATCGCGATCCAGCACGCGTTGTCCCCGCCCAGCGCGATCGATCCGCAGAAGACCGTCAGCGAACTCAAGAGCCAGATATCCGACGCGCTCCAATCAAAGGGCTTGGTCCCATGATCGTGCACGCGTGCGAGTTGGTGAGGCCACGATGACTCATACCGAACAGGCCGTCGAAGAACGCACGGCTGCGGGCGGTGGTGGAAAGCGCGGCGGCAAAGCCCTCACGGAGGGCGCACGGGCCGAGCGGCGGCTCGGGTGGTTGCTGTGCGCACCCGCCGTGATCGTGATGGTGGCGGTCACTGCCTACCCGATCGGCTACGCGATCTACCTGTCCCTGCAACGGTCGGACCTCCGGTTCCCTGCGGCGTCGAAGTTCATCGGATTGTCCAACTACGCGACCGTGCTGAGCTCCGGGTTCTGGTGGCGGGCACTGGTCGTCACGGTGATCATCACGGTCATCTCCGTCGCGGTCGAATTCGCCTTCGGCATGGGCCTGGCACTGCTCATGCACCGCACGATCTGGGGCAAGGGCGGGGTCCGTACGGCGATCCTCGTCCCCTACGGCATCGTCACGATCGCCGCCGGATTCGGCTGGCAGTACGCCTGGACTCCGGGCGTCGGCTACCTCGCCGAGCTTCTCCCCACCGGCAGCGCGCCGCTCACCGACAGCGCGCAGGCAATCGGCCTGATCATCCTCGCCGAGATCTGGAAGACGACGCCCTTCATGGCGTTGCTGCTGCTAGCCGGCCTGGCCCTCGTACCGGAAGAACTCCTCAACGCGGCGAAAGTCGACGGCGCCAGCCCATGGCAGCGCTTCACCAAGGTGATGGTGCCGTTGATGAAGCCCGCGATCCTGGTGGCACTGCTCTTCCGCACCCTCGACGCCTTCCGGATCTTCGACAACATCTACGCCCTGACGTTGGGCGCGCACGGCACCGGATCCGTGTCCATTCTCGGATATGACAACCTCTTCACCGCGCTGAACCTCGGTATCGGGTCCACCATCTCCGTACTCATCTTCATCTGTGTCGGCATCATCGCCTTCGCCTTCATCAAACTCTTCGGGGCATCGACCCCGGGCAGCGACCTCAAGGAGGCGGGCTGATGGCTACCACTGCCAGGCAGAAGACCCTGTGGAGCATCGGAAACGTCGCCGTCATCGCCTGGGCTCTGTTCCCGGTGTGGTGGCTCGTCTCCCTGTCGTTCAAGCTGCCGGCCAACATCGCCACCGACGGCGGGAGTTTCTGGCCCACAGCCTGGACGCTCGATAACTACCGGGGCATCTTCAAGCTCAACGAATTCATCCACGCCCTGATCAACTCCATCGGTATCGCGTTGATCTCGACGGCGATCGCGGTGGTGCTCGGGACGATGGCCGCCTACGCCGTGGCGCGGCTGCGGTTCCCGGGCAAGCGGCTGCTGATCGGCATGTCGTTGCTGATCGCGATGTTCCCCGCGATCTCGCTGGTCAGCCCGCTGTTCAGCATCGAGCGGTCGCTCGGGCTTTTCAACACCTGGCCCGGCCTGATCATCCCCTACATGACCTTCTCGTTGCCACTGGCGATCTACACGCTGTCCGCCTTCTTCCGCGAGATCCCCTGGGACCTGGAGAAGGCGGCGAAGATGGACGGGGCGACCCCGGCCCAGGCCTTCGTCAAGGTGATTGCGCCGCTCGCAGCGCCGGGCATCTTCACCACCGCGATCCTGGTGTTCATCTTCGCCTGGAACGACTTCCTCTTCGCCATCTCGCTGACCTCGACCACGGCGTCGCGGACCGTCCCGGCCGAGCTCGCGTTCTTCACCGGCAACTCGCAATTTGAACAGCCCATCGGGTCGATCGCCGCGGCCGCGGTGATCATCACCATCCCCATCGTCATCTTCGTACTGCTCTTCCAGCGTCGTATCGTCGCCGGGCTGACGTCCGGCGCCGTCAAGGGATAAGAGGGAGTCAACCGTGGCCGACATCGTGCTCGACCGGGTCACCAAGCGTTTCCCCGACGGCGCTCTGGCCGTCCAGTCCGTGAGCCTGGAGATCGCCGACGGCGAGTTCGTCATCCTCGTCGGACCCTCCGGCTGCGGGAAGTCCACGACGCTGAACATGATCGCCGGCCTCGAGGACATCACCGAGGGCGAACTGCGCATCGCGGGCGAGGTCGTCAACAACAAGGCGCCCAAGGACCGCGATATCGCGATGGTGTTCCAGAACTATGCGCTCTACCCGCACATGACCGTGCGGGAGAACATGGCCTTTCCGCTGAAGCTGGCGAAGGTCGATAAGGAGATCATCCGCCAGAAGGTGGACAATGCCGCCGAGGTGCTGGAACTGACCGCGCACCTCGACCGCAAGCCGTCCAACCTCTCGGGTGGCCAGCGGCAGCGGGTCGCGATGGGTCGGGCGATCGTGCGTGACCCCAAGGCGTTCCTGATGGACGAGCCGCTGTCCAACCTCGACGCCAAGCTCCGGGTGCAGATGCGCACGCAGGTCTCCCGGCTGCAGAAGCGACTCGGCACCACCACCGTCTACGTCACCCACGACCAGACCGAGGCCATGACCCTCGGCGACCGGGTCGTCGTCATGCGCAACGGCCTCGTGCAGCAGGTCGGCAGCCCGCAGGTGCTCTACGAGCGGCCGGTCAACCTCTTCGTCGCGGGCTTCATCGGGTCACCGTCGATGAACTTCCTGGTCGCCACCCTGGAGAACGGCAAGCTCTCCACCCCCATCGGCGACATCCCGCTGACGCCGGAGCACAAGCGTGCCCTCGAGCGTCAGAACCTCGACCGGCAGGTCATCGTCGGACTCCGCCCCGAGGACTTCGAGGATGCCTCGCTGGTCGAGGAACGGGAGAAGGCCTACGGCGGCACGTTCGAGGCCACCGTCGACGTCCTCGAGTCGATGGGCTCGGACGTCTTCGCCTACTTCACCCTCCAGGGCGGCCGGGCGACCTCGGCCGAGCTCGAAGAGCTCGCCCGCGACTCCGGCAGCTCCGAAGTGGCCGCCGACGCCGACCAGGTGGTCACCCGGCTGGACCCGGCGACGCGGGCGCGGGAGGGGGAATCGCTCAACGTCTGGTTCGACGCCCGGAAGGTGCACGTCTTCGACCCGCACTCCGGTGAGAACGTCACCACCGAGGCGGTCGCCGGCACCAACGACGGCGCGCGGAGCCCGGCTGCCGCATCCGATCCCGCCCCGCAGACCGACCCCGAGGACGGCGGGCGGCACGAAAGCAACGAGTAGGCGGTCGATCAGCCGATCGTGCCGCGCAGCCGGTTGACGATCTCGTCGCTCCACTCGTGGGTGCGGATCAGCCGGTAGCGTTCGGACGCGACTCGGAGATACGCCTCGGCCTCGGTGCGCTTCCCGATCAGGTCGGCCTGGCGCAACATGCGCACCACCGGGAGGTACTCCTCGGCGTACCACCGGCGGGCGATGGTCGGTCGGTCGAGGAACTGGGCCTCGTCCTGCATGCAGCGGAAGCCCCAGGCTTCGACCGCCTCGCCCAGCTCGGCGTAGGTCCACGGGTCGTGCACAGTGATCGACTGGTGTGCAGCGGGTGGCAGCGGGACGCGGCTCGCGAACAGCCGCTCGTAGTCCTTGACGAGAAGGTCGCTCCGCCGCCGGATCCCGGTGGCCGGCAGCCGGGTGCGGACCTCGGTGACGTAGGCCTCGATGCTCGTCTGGTGCATCGCGTGCGCGACCGACACCCGGTGGTGCCCGTCCCGGACGAAGTGCAGGTCGCCGATCCGGTAGACGTCGATCGGCGGGATGTCGCCACCGCGCCGCTGTGCCTCGGCGATGCGCTGCCAGCGTTGCCGCACCCGCGTCGAGGTCGGGCGGAACTTGCGGTCGAAGTCGCGGGTCTTGTCGACCGTGCCGACGATCGAGTCGAGCGGGATGACCTCGAGGCCCACGTAACTCTCCCCGGCCCAGCCGAGCGCGTCCACCACCTCGTCGAAGGGGAGGATCAGGTTGACGTCGTCCGGCTCACCGCGGAGCCGATGCGCAAGCCGGGAGAGCACCTGGGCCCGCCGGGCGCGCAGGAAGTCGTTCTCCGCGTCGGCGGTCGGGAATCCGGTGTCACGCGCCACGGTCCCCGTTCTACTCCAGGTCGGCGTGACCGGGAGTATCGATCAGGCGATAGCCGACGACATTACACACGGTCGTCGCCCCTATCACCCGATCGGGGGCGGGGGCGCCATACGGGTGGATATGGCCGTGCAGCAGGAGCCGGGGCCGCAGGGTGGCGACGAGGCCGTGCAGGGCGTCGAACCCGTGGTGCGGCCGGTCCTCGCCGTCGCCGACCCCGGCGGGCGGGGCGTGAGTGAGGACGACGTCGACGCCGTGGCCGTCGCGCCGGCGCCACGCGGTGCGGCAGCGCAACCGACGAGCCCGCCGGGCCAGCTCCCGCTGGGTGTACTGGTTGGGGCCCGGCCGGTAGCGCAGCGAGCCACCCAGGCCCACCAGCCGGAGCCCGCCGGCGTCGACCACGCGGCCGTCGGCGTTCTCCGCTCCCGCCGGGCCGGGCGACTCGGCCGGCATTCCGGCACGCAGCGTGAGCCCGGACCGGCTCCCCCGTACGCCGGACAGATCCGGATCATGGTTGCCGGGCACGAAGACCGTCGGGACGTTGAGCGTGCTGACGAGATATTCGAGGTAGTCGAACGGCAGGTCGCCGCAGGCGACCACGAGGTCCGGCGCCAACCGCCGGACCGTGGGCTGCCACAGGCTCTCCACGGTTTCGTCGGCGACGGCGAGGATACGGACCACCTGCCGACGGTACGCACCGGTGCCCGGCGGCCGCACGTCGCCACCTCATCGGGGCTCACCGGGCACGCACTAGGCTTTTGCGGCCAGCGTGGTCACGACTTCGGAGGTGCCGGTGCCAGAGCAGCCGATAGCGTTCGTGGGCGGTCGGGTCGTCCCGATCGAGGGCGAACCGATCGAGGGTGGCACCGTCGTCGTGGACGGCGGGCGGGTCACCGCCGTGGGCGGGCCGGACACCGTCGTCCCCGACGGCACGGTCACCGTCGACGCGAGCGGCCGCTGGGTGCTCCCCGGCTTCATCGACGCGCACACCCACCTCGGCGTGCACGAGGAGGCCGAGGGCTGGGCCGGCCAGGACACCAACGAGATGACCGACCCGGTGACCGCGCAGGTGCGGGCGATGGACGCGATCAACCCGGCCGACATCGGCTTCCGCGACGCCATCTCCGGCGGAGTCCTCGTCGCCAACGTCAACCCGGGGTCCGGCAACCCGATCGGCGGCCAGACCATCGCGTTGACCACCTGGGGCCGCACCGTCGACGAGATGACGATGCGCGCACCCAGCGGGCTGAAGTCCGCGCTCGGCGAGAACCCCAAGCGGGTCTACGGCGACAAGAAGCAACTCCCGAGCACCCGGCTCGGCACCGCCGCGGTGATCCGCGAGGCGTTCACCCAGGCGCGCAACTACATGGCCAAATGGGACCGGGCCGCATCGGCGACCGACACCGCGCCGCCGGACCGCGACCTCAAACTCGAGGCGCTGGCCTCGGTGCTCCGCGGGGAGATCCCCTGGCGGCAGCACTGCCACCGGGCGGACGACATCGCGACGGCGATGCGGATCGCGGAGGAGTTCGGCTACCGGCTGGTCATCGACCACGGTACGGAGGCCCACCTCATCGCCGACCTGATCGCCGCCCGCGGGATCCCGGTCATCATCGGGCCGCTGTTCACCTCCCGATCGAAGGCTGAGCTGCGCAACCGGTCACTCGCCAACCCCGGCAAGCTTGCCGCGGCCGGGGTGACCATCGCGATCACGACCGACCATCCGGTGGTGCCCATCCACTTCCTGGTGCACCAGGCAACCCTCTCGGTCAAGGAGGGGCTCGACCCGGTGACGGCGCTGCGGGCGATCACGATCAACCCGGCGCGGATCGCGGGCATCGACGACCGGGTCGGCTCGCTGGAGGTCGGCAAGGACGCCAACGTCGTGCTGTGGTCGGGTGATCCGCTCGACGTGCTCTCGCGGGTGGAGCGGGCCTACATCGGCGGTCGCGAGGTCTACACCTACGACGCCGCAGCCGGAGCCGGCAGCTACGCCGAACACGCCCTCAGCTGACGCCTCCGCCGACAGCGGAGGTCAGACGAAGGTGCCCCGACCCTCGTAGGGGGTGGAGAGCACCACCGTCGTGCGCGTCGAGACGTTGGCGGCGGAGCGGATGTCCTGCAGCAGCGACTCCAGGTCGGCCGGACCGCCGACCCGGACCTTGAGGATGTAGCTCTCCTCGCCGGCCACCGAGAAGCACGACTCGATCGCCGCGATGCCGACCAGCCGGTCCGGGGCGTCGTCCGGCGCCGCCGGGTCGATCGGCTTTATCGAGACGAAGGCGGTCAGCGGGAGGCCGAGCTCGTCCGCGTTGACCTGGGCGGTGTAGCCGCGGATCACTCCACGGGTCTCCAGCCGGCGGACCCGCTGGTGCACGGCGGACACCGACAGGCCCACGCGTTCGGCGAGGTCGGTGTAGCTCAGGCGGCCGTCATCGACGAGCGCGCGGACGATCCGACGATCGAGCTCCTCCATGCAGGGAGACGCTACCGGTCGGCGGTTTGGGCCTGATCAGCCGAACGGTGGCCACGCCAGCAGCCGCTCGACGACGGCCCGGTCGCCGTCGACGCCGAGCGCATCGAGCGACCGGCGGCCGTAGAGGGCCAGCAGCAGGTCGCTGGCCGGACCGCGAAGACTTACATCCGGTGCCGGGCCGGCGGCGCCGTCGACGACTGCGGCGCCGGCATCGGTGAGATCGACGACCCAGCCGCCGCCTTCGTCGGCCTGAATGGCGACCCGGGCGGGCTTGTCCGGCCACGCCCCGCAGCTCCCGAACCCCGCCACCAGGAACTCGGCCACGCCGTCGAGGGCGATGCCCGCCGGGATCGGCTCAGCCCGATGTGCGGCCTCCTGAGCGTCGCGGGCGTGCACCGCGGCCTCCTGCACCTGATGGCGCGCCACAGCGCCGGCGGTGGCGGGGGCCGGAGAGGCCGCCCACCAGGTCCAGCACCCGGCATCCGGGCCGGCCGCCTCGAGTGCTGCGCGCAGCAGCCCGGTGGACTCGGCGTACCACGCCGTGAGGTCGCCGTCCGGGATCGGGCTTTCCATACCTGCCGCCGGCCCCGGGGTCGGCCCGTCGGGCGGACCGGCGGCCACGATGGCGGCCCAGAACCGCTGCACCTCCCCCACGTGCCCGACGAGGTCGCGGACCGTCCAGTCCGGACAGCCCGGCACCGGTGCATCGTCGGCGGCGGTCGCCGCGGCCACGGCGAGAGCACGTGACCGCTCGTCGATGAGGGTCAGCAGGTCAGGGAACTCCGGCGTCGTCATGCGGACGTCGTACCAGGCGTCGCCGACAGATTCAGACCAGGACCAGCCTGACCGCCAACGGCTCGCCCTCGGCGTAGACGCCGTGCCGCCGGTCGCAGCGGGCGAGGTCGCGGGCGTGCATGTACCCGCCGCCCTTGGTGATGTACGGCGAAAAGGCCCAGTCCTCCAGGAGTGGTACCTCCGGCGGAGCGCCGGCGAACGGGGCGTAGCGGGTGCAGGTCAGCTCGTCGGCGTTCCCGGCCATGTCGAGCAGCCCGAAGGCGCTTCGGCCGGCCGGATACTCGCCGACCGGACAGGTACCTCCGCGGGTGCGACCCATGTTGGCCAACGCCTCGTCCCAACGGTCGCCCCACGGATAGGTGCGCAGGTCGTCACCGCGTGCGGCGCGTACCCACTCCTGCTCGGTCGGCAACCGCACCGTCGAGCCGGTCAGCACGGACAACGCCTCGCACAGCGCGAACGCCGGCTCGACACCGACCGTGGCGGGATGCTCCGGACCGCCGTCGAGGATCGGCCGGACCGACGTCTCCGCCGCGAGCGCCTGCACCTGCGCGATCGTCAACGGAACCCGCCCGATGCGGAACGCCGGCACCGTCACCACGTGCCGGGGAAGCTCCTTGAGCAGCCAGGCCGGCTCGACTCCACTCAGATCGGGGGACGCCAACTCCGCCTCAATCGTCTCGAGGTCGGACCCCACGGCGACCTGACCCGCCGGCACACTCACGAGGTCATCCTCGATCTGGGCAAGCGTCTTGGCCACGTCCACGTCGACTCCCTGTCTTTGCCGGCACTCGAGCGGTCGGCCCACGAGCGGTCAACGGCCGGTCAGGGACCGGCCGATCACGATGCGCTGTACCTGGTTGGTGCCCTCGACGATCTGCAACACCTTGGCCTCGCGCATCCAGCGCTCGACCGGGTGGTCCTGCACGTAGCCGGCGCCACCGAGCACCTGTACCGCCTCCGTCGTGACCCGCATCGCGGTGTCGGTGCAGAAGAGCTTCGCCATGGCCGCCTCCGTCCGCGACGGGCGGCCCCGGTCACGCAGCCGGGCCGCATCGAGGTAGAGCGCCCGGGCGGCCGCGACCTGCGTCGCGAGGTCGGCGAGCAGGAAGGACATCCCCTGAAAGTCGATGATCGGCCGGCCGAACTGGGTGCGACCCTGGGCATAGTCCACGGCGTAGTCGAGGGCGGCCTGGGCGATACCGACTGCGCATGCGGCGATGCCCAGCCGGCCGCCGTCGAGGGCGGCGAGCGCGATCGTGAAGCCGGATCCCTCCGCTCCGAGCAGCCGGTCGGCCGGGACCCGCGCCCCGTCGAGCACGATCTGGGTCGTGGGACTCGAGGTGAGGGCCATCTTCTTCTCCGGCGCGGCCGGCTGCAGGCCGGGGATCCCGCCGGGCATCAGCAGGCAGGAGATCCCCCGCGGGCCGTCGTCGGAGGTACGCACGAAGACCGTGTAGAAGTCGGCCCGCCCGCCGTGGGTGACCCACGCCTTGACGCCACGCAGCACGTAGTCGTCGCCGTCGCGCACCGCGCGGGTGGTGAGGGCGGCCGCGTCCGACCCCGACTGCGGCTCGGAAAGGCAGTAGGCGCCGAGCCGCTCGCCTCCGACGAGGTCGGGGAGCAGCCGCTTGCGCTGCTCGTCGCTGCCGAAGGCGTACGTCGGATAGCACGCCAGGGTGTGCACGCTCACGCCGAGCCCGACCGAGAGCCACGCCGACGCGAGCTCCTCGACGACCTGCAGGTAGACCTCGTAGGGCTGGCCGCCGCCGCCGCAGTCCTCGGGATAGGGCAGACCCAGCAGTCCGGCCGCGCCGAGCGTCGCGAACACGGCGCGCGGGAACTCCCCCGCCCGCTCCGCCGCGGCCGCCCGCGGGCGCAGCTCGCGATCGGCGATCTGCCGGGTCAGCGCCAGCAGGTCTTCGGCCTCGGGGGTCGGCAACGTCCTTGTCACCGGCACCGTGTCATCCCTTCTACGTGTCCAGTACGGCGAGCTCACGCTCGACGAGGTTGAGCCGCTCCACCCCGTCGTCGGTGCAGACGACGATGTCTTCGATGCGCGCGCCGTGCCGGGCGGGCAGGTAGATGCCGGGCTCGACCGAGAACGTCATGCCGGACGCGAGCTCGTCGGTGTTGCCGGCCACGATCCACGGCTCCTCGTGGCACTCCAGCCCGATCCCGTGTCCGGTGCGGTGGACGAAGTACTCGCCGTAACCGGCGTCGTCGATGATCTCGCGGGCGGCGGCGTCGACCCGTTCCGCCGGTACGCCGGGCCGCACCGCCGCGCATCCGGCGTCCTGGGCACGTTGCAGGACGGTGTAGAAGCGGGCGACGTCAGGGTCCGGCGTACCGCCGGCGAGGTAGGTGCGGGTGGAGTCCGAGCAGTAGCCGTCGGCGGTGGTGCCGCCGATGTCCACCACGACCATGTCGCCGCGTTCGATGACCCGGTCGGAGAGCTCGTGGTGCGGGCTGGCGCTGTTGGGCCCGGATCCGACGATGGTGAAGTCGACGGTGGCGTGGCCCTCGGCGAGGATGGCGTCGGCGATGTCGCGGCCCACCTCGGCCTCGGTCCGGCCGGGGCGCAGCCACTCCCCCATCCGCCGGTGCACCCGGTCGATGGCGGCGCCGGCGCGGCGGAGGGCGTCGATCTCGGCCGGCGCCTTGCGCATCCGCAGCTCGCGCAGGATCGACCCGGCAAGCTGCTGGGTCGCTCCGGGCAGCGCGTCGCGCAACGCGAGTACGTGTTCGGCCCACATCCGGTCACCGACCGCGACGCGGCGCGCCGGGCGACCGAGTGCCGAGCCGAGAGTCGCAGCCACCAGCGCGAACGGGTCGGCGGTCTCCGGCCAGGCCACGATCTCGAGGCCGAGGCGGCTCGCGGGCGAGGCGAGCGCGGCGGGGTGCTCGAGCGCCGGCACGACGAGGGTCGGGTCCCCGACCTGGGGCACGACGAGGCAGGTGAGCCGCTCGAGAGGCATCGCGGCGTAACCGGTGAGATAGCGCAGGTCTGCGCCGGGCGTGAGCAACAGCGCGTCGACGTCGGCGGCGCCGGCCGCGGCCTGCGCCCGGGCGATCCGGTCGGCGGGGAAGAGCTCGCTCACATGGCGGAGAGTAACGTGCCGAGCGCCGACACTCGTGCAGGTGGCCTCCGCAACCACGCCGGTCGGTGGCAGGCTGTCGTGGTGACCCTGATGCTGCTCGACGCCGCCAGCATGTACTTCCGCGCGTTCCACGGTGTGCCCACCACCGTCACCGCGCCGGACGGAGCCCCGATCAATCTGGTCCGCGGTTTCCTCGACATGACCGCCCGGCTGGTCGGCACCCGGCTGCCGGACCGGTTGGTGGCCTGCCTCGACGAGGACTGGCGACCGGCGTTCCGGGTGGCCGCGGTGCCGTCGTACAAGGCGCACCGGGTTGCCCCGGATGGCGGCCAGGAGGAGCCGGACGAGTTGACCCCGCAGGTTCCGGTGCTGATGGAGGTGCTCGACGCGCTCGGCATCGCCCGGGTGGGGGTGGCCGGGTTCGAGGCCGACGACGTGATCGGGACACTGGCCGCCGTCGACAAGGATCCGGTGGAGGTGGTCTCCGGCGACCGGGATCTCTTCCAGGTGGTGCGCGACGAGCCGCCGGTACGCGTGCTCTACATCGCCCGCGGCGTCGCCAAGCTCGAGGTCGTCGGCCCGGCGGAAGTCACCGCGCGGTACGGCATCCCGGGGACCGGCTACGCCGACTTCGCCGTCCTGCGCGGCGATCCCAGCGACGGGCTGCCCGGCGTACCGGGGATCGGCGAGAAGTCTGCGTCGGCATTGATCAGCCGCTTCGGGTCGCTGGCCGCCGT
>DASXJE010000074.1 GCA_036497565.1 Mycobacteriales bacterium | reverse complement strand
GCGAGCGCGCTCTGCCGACCCAGGCCGGTCCCAGCTCCGGTCACCACCGCAGTGGGCACGGGCGCGGGGTCGCGATCGGTCATGGCTGCCTCCCGGTTTCCTCCGAGCGTGGAGACTAACGCGGCAGCCGATTCGCGTGCCTCTGTCGACGGTGGCCGCGCGATAGGGTCGCCCGGTGGAATTCGCGGAGATCCTCCGGCAGCGTCGGATGGTGCGTCACTACGACCCCGATCCGGTCCCGCGCGAGACTCTCGAACGGATCGTGCGCACCGTCCGGCACGCACCGAGCGGCGGCTTTTCCCAGGGCCAGCGGCTCGTGGTCGTCACCAAGCCCGAGACGCGTGCTGCAATCGGACGGCTGTGCGACGAGGACGAATGGATCGCTGAAGGCCTGGAGCCGTGGCTGTCGCAGGCGCCGGTGCACGTCGTCGTGTGCACGCGCGAGCAGGACTACCACGACCGTTACAACAGGCCGGACAAGCTCGCCGCGACGGGCGGAGTGGAGGTCGAATGGCCGGCGCCGTACTGGTTCGTCGACGCCGGTGCCGCCATGATGCTGCTGCTGCTCGCCGCGATCGACGAAGGTCTCGCCGCGGGCGTCTACGGCGTCGATGTGGCGGACATGGAGTCATTCAAGCAGCTGCTGGGAATTCCGGACGACGTCGCCGTCGTCGCGGGCGTGACCATCGGCCGGCGCCGGCCTGATCCGAAATCGGCGGCGATCTCGTCGCGATCGACTCAGCGGCGGCGCAACCTCGACGAGGTCGTGCGCTGGGAGCGTTGGAGCTAGCGGCCGCCGGGCGACGTGCTGCGGCGTAGCCGTAGTGTTGTGTCATGGATCTGCGCGTCTTCGTCGAACCACAACAGGGTGCCACCTACGAGGATCAGCTCACGGTCGCCAAGACCAGTGAGCAGCTCGGGTTCGATGCGTTCTTCCGGTCCGACCACTACCTCTCGATGGGCCCCGGCGACGGGTTGCCCGGACCCACCGACTCCTGGGTGACGCTCGGCGCGATCGCCCGCGAGACCAGCCGTATCCGGCTCGGCACCATGGTCACCGCGGCCACCTTCCGGCTGCCCGGCCCGCTCGCGATCTCCGTGGCCCAGGTCGATCAGATGAGCGGCGGTCGGGTCGAACTCGGCATCGGTACGGGGTGGTACGACGACGAGCACCGCGCGTATGGCATCCCGTTTCCCGAGGTCGTCGAGCGCTTCGACCGCTTCGCCGAACAGGTCGAGATCATCGACGGCCTGTGGCGCACGCCGCCCGGCGGGTCGTACTCCTTCGACGGCGCGCACTACCAACTCTCCGATTCCCCAGCACTACCCAAGCCGGTGCAGTCTCCGCGACCCCCGATCATCTTGGGTGGTGCGGGAAAGCGACGCAGCGCTGCGCTCGCGGCACGGTTCGCCGACGAGTACAACGTAGGCTTCAACCGGGCCGGTACGAAGGCGATCATCGAGCGCGTGCGGGCGGCGGCTAGCGGCACCGGCCGCGAACCGACGTACTCCGTCGCCAACGTGCTCTGCGTCGGCCGGGACGAGAGTGAGATTCGCCGTCGGGCCGAGGTGATCGGCCGCGATGTGGACGACCTGCGGGAGAACGCCTTCGCGGGTACGCCGGCGGAGGTGGTCGAGCGGATCGGGGAGTTCGCCGAGCTGGGTGCGACCCGGGTCTACCTCCAGATGCTCGACATGCACGACCTCGACCACCTCGAGGTCGTCGCATCCGAGGTCATGCCCCAGGTCTGAGCTCCATCACCGTTTCCACGTCCTAGTCGACTCGCGCTCCGGGGCCGACCTGGGCGAGCCCCTTGCCTGCACCGCCCGTGGCGATCATCGGACGCGGTACTCGCAAGTCTGGGGCGTTTTTGCGAGTAGAGCGTCCGATGTCGACTGGTCGACACGCTGCTAGGGTGCTAGCATACGAGCATGGAGGAGCGAACCTATGGCGGTTGAACCCGCGAAGCGACCGGGCAGCGGACGGGCGGCAGCGGACGCCAAGGTGCAGTTCAACGTCTATCTTCCGCCGGCGCTGGTCCGACGGGTCAAGCACAAGGCCATCGACGAGGAGACCAGCCTGTCCGGGCTCGTCGAGCAGGCGTTGACCGAATACCTGGCAGCGCACGGAGAGGCGAGCGGATGATTGCGTCGGACATCGTTCAAGCCGAAGTCGTCGTCATGCCGATCAGATTCACCGACCAGGTGCCGAGGATGCAGGAATTCCTTACCCTGCTGGGCTTCTCGCCACGACTGAGTCGCGCGGAGTCATGGGTCGACATGGCCGGCGGTTCCGGAATGGTGGCGTTGCACGCGGCAGCACTCAGCTCGTCCAGCGCAGGCGACACCGGCCTCAACTTCGAGGTCGCCGACCTCGAAGTACTCGCGGCCCAATTCGCGCGCGCGGGCTACGTCGACATGGAGATCTACGACGAGACCTACGGCCGGGCCGTGAACGTGCGCGACCAGAACGGCACGCAGCTCACCTTCAACGAGCGTCCGACCGATCTGTACGGCTACCGGCTCGACGAGCCGCGGCCCGAGCACGGGATCGTGTCGATGCCACTGCGATTCGACCCGCCGGCCGGGCCGTTCGGTCAGTTTCTCTCAGCGGCCGGGTTCGTACGACTCGACGAGGGCGACGACGAGTGGTGGCGGGTGTGGCGCAGTAACGGCGGCGGCCTCGTGGCCCTGCACCCGTCGGCGGACCACCGAGCACCCGGGTCGGTGCAGTTCGGCTTCCGCACCCGTGAACCTCTGGACGCGCTGGCGGGCCGACTCAAGGCCGGCGGCTACGCGGATGTCGCCGTGTCGGGGGAGTTCGGCGGCGAGCTGACCGTGACCGACCCGGACGACCAGGTGGTGCTCGTGCAATCGGTGCCGAACGACACACCACTCTCGTGAAGGGTCATCGCGGCCCGTAGTCGGCCGGTAGCCCGAGACACCCAATTTCGCGGAGTTCGTTGCCGGCCCCTGACCGCTCTGATACTTGTGTCCCAGACGAAATCCGGCGCTCCTCCGGTAGGTGCGGGCGCCGTGTCGGTTGGGGGGTTCGCAGTGTCCGAACAACGTGGTTCCCGCATCAAGGCCGCAGCCGTCGCTGTCGTCGTCGCGGCGGCATCCGTGACGCTTGCCGCGGCACCCGCGGCGGCGAGCACGCCGTCGTCGGCCGGAAAGCCGACGCTGCGGGTCGTGAAGACCCTCGCCTCCAACTATGTCGGGCCGCTGCAGTTCGCCGTCGCCGGTCCGCTGGTGTTCGTGGCGGACTCGTTCACCTCGACGCTCAACCTCGTCGGCCGGAGCAAGCCGATCGCCACCGGGCCGATGAAGGGTGGCGACATCGCCGGCGTCGCCGTCGACCCGTCACGACTCTCGTTGGCCTACACCAGTAGCAATGCCGACCATTCGACGACGCGGCTGACGATCCTGCGGGCGGGGCGCAAGCCCGTCGTCGCCAACCTCTCCAGGTTCGAACGGATCCATAACCCCGACGGCCGCATCCAGTACGGCGTCGCCCACCCGAGCAAGTGCGTGCGAAATGCGCTGACGAAGGCGGGCATCCCGGTCAACTACACCGGTCAGATCGACTCGCACCCCTATGCGGTGACCGCGCTCCGCAACGGCGCCTGGGCGGTCGCCGATGCCGGCGGAAACGACCTGGTCAAGGTTGACCGCACCGGTCATGTCTCGCTGCTGAGCGTGCTGCCCCGCCAGGCGCTGCATGTCACGCCGCAGTTCGCGGCGGCACAGCACCTCCCGAACTGCGTCATCGGTATCACCTACTACTTCGAAGCCGTCCCCACCGATGTCGAGATCGGCCACCACGGAGACCTGCTCGTCACCACGCTCCCCGGTGGCATGGGAGTCGCCGGAAGCGTCTATCGGATCGACCGGTGGACCGGCAGGCCGTCGCGGATCGCGACCGGATTCGACGGAGCCACCAACCTGGCCGTCGACCCGCGGGGACATGTCTTCGTCGCCGAGATCAACAGCGGCACGATCTCCGAGATCGTCCGGGGTCAGCGTGTGCAGGTCGCGTCGCTGCCGGGGGTGGTCGCCGTCGAATACGCCAACGGTCACCTCTACGCATCGACGGCACCGGCGGCTTCCGGTGGAAAGGGGCCCGGCACGATCGTGGTGCTCGGACGCTGAGAGCCATCCACGAACCAGCCCCTCAGCGGCGCCGATCCACCCTGTGCTTGCAAAACTGGCAACGGGGGCCACGCAGGCACGGTCGGTCACAATGCTGGCAATACGTCAGTCGGCCTGCGGACGAACCGGCGATGATCAGCGGTGTAGTGCAGTTGCAGCGCGGCGGGGGCATCAGCGCCGTACCTCGATGGCTCGGTGGATCTGGAACAGGTGACTCACGGCCTCGCCGATTTACCCAACGGAGGCCGGGTCAAACCCCAGCATCACGGATGGACCGCTCGGCTTTCCGCTTCCGACTTCTGTAACAACACCGGAAGCGCCAGGCTGAAAATAGCCAGGCTGAGTACCAGTGGCCACAGGACGCCGTACCGCAGCAGGAATGCGCCCAGTGTCGCGCTGGCCGCGAAGATCGCCAACGACGCCGCCCGACGCCGCGCGTGGGTGCGTGGCCCGCCGGCCAGGCGGGAGTCGGCCACCAAGGCGGTCATGGTCAGGGTCATCACGTTGGTGGCGAGGTTGGCCACACCCCAGCGACGCAGCATGGCGTTCTGGATTCCCATGGCGAACGACAGAATGCCGGTCACGACGAACCGCGCCCCGCCCTCCGGACCTGGATGCAGGATCGCCGTCGTCACCGTGGCAGCAAGGAGTGCCGCCCACTCCACCGCGAACCCGGCCCGCCGGTCGCTCAACCGGGCGGGCAGCCGGAGAAACCGCCCGCCGGCCACGGCACCCACCATGAAGAACGCCAGCACACTGACGTAGGGGAGGATCGGCCCCGCGCCATGCGTTCCGATCGTCCCGAGCGAGAAGGCGAGATAGACGAGATTCCCGGTCATGATCTCCGAGAAGACGCGGCCCAGACCGAGGAAACAGGCCGCATCAAGGAGGCCGCAGATCGAGGTGATCGCGTAGAGGGCCACGATCAGCGGCGGCTGGCGCCGTCGTCGATCCATGAACCCCTCACCTGGCGTGGCGGCGGTCTCGATGCCCGTGCATGTCGTCGGGCACGCGAAGCGTACCGGCCTGCCAGCGCGATCGGCGGGAGGCGACCCGCACCGTACGCCGCGCGGTAATCAAGGGGCGACGAAGCGTACTCCGGTACCGTGATGTTGCACCGAAGCGACATGGGGGCCGGTGACGTCGAATGAGTGTGGGCACACCTGATGAGGACTGCCCCGACTGCGGTCACGCGAAGGCTGAGCATCAGCGCTCGAGTTTCGGCTGCCTTGCGCCGTCCGGGGACGACACGAGGACGCCATGCGGTTGTCGCCGTTGGCGGACGACCGGCGCGCAGCGGGACGTCGACGAATGGCTGGATCGGTAACGGTCGGATCTCAGAGATATGTTTCCGGCACGGGGCCGACAATGCCCATTGCATGTCTCTCGGAGATGTGACTGAGCAGTTCAGGGGTCGCGGTGCCGTTCGCCTCCGCCTCGGCGAGTTCCTCGAAAAAGCCGACCATCGCGGCCGGACTGAAGAGGTTCAGCTTCTTCCCGGGATCCTGGGAGACCACCTTGAACGTATGCGGGACATTGGGCGGCACGTACACGAAACTGCCCGGCGGACAGATGCCCTGTCGCTGTTCGACAAACATGAGATAGGTGCCCTCGAGGACGTAGAAGGCCTCGGCAGCGTCGCGGTGCACATGCATCGGCGGACCGAAGTCGGGTGGCTCCCCTTGGGTCTGCAAAAGGGTGAACGCGCCCGACGTGGCGGTGGCGTCCGCCAGGACGACCGCTTCGAAGTTCCCGAGGTCCAGACGTCGGCCCTCCTCCGGCCGCACGATGAAGGGCTCGCTCATGCGGTCAGCTTCGCGGCTCATGAGGACAACTGCAAGCCTCGGCGCGCGGACACTACGCCGATGATTTTCCGGGAACCGAGCAGTCAGTAGCGTCGACAACAGACGGGCGAGGAGGACGTCATGGGCAACGTGGTGGTCACCGAATTCGTATCGCTGGACGGGGTCTTCGAGGATCCCGGCGGCGCAGAGAATTTCGAGCACGGGGGATGGTCGTTCCAGTTCGACCGGGGCGCGGACGGTGACCGGTTCAAACTCGACGAGCTCAATACGGCCGACGCACAGCTGCTCGGTCGGGTCACCTACGAGGCTTTCGCCCAGGCCTGGCCGTCGATCACCGATGAGGTGGGCTTCGCGGTCCGGATGAACGAGATGCCCAAGAGCGTCGTCTCCGCCACCCTGACGGATCCGACCTGGCAGAACACGACGGTGATCGCCGACAACGTCGGGGGACAGGTACGTGCGCTGAAGGACAGGTACGCCGGGGACATCCTGATCGCCGGGAGCGGGCTGTTGGTCCGCAGCCTGATGGCCGAGGACCTGGTCGACGAATTCCACCTGATGGTCTACCCGATCGTGCTCGGCAGTGGTCGACGGCTTTTCGACGACGGCACCACCACGACCCGCCTGGCGCTGACCGACTCCCGGCAGGTTGGGCCCGACGGGGTCACCGTCCTCACCTACGTCCCGGACCGCACCGGTTCCTGATGCCCGGGCGTGGCGGAATACCGTGCAGCTAGAGTCGGTTTCGTCCGACGCCCGAACGGAACTCCAGGGGACTTCTCGAGCCCTCGGAAACAGAGCAGACCATGACGGAACCCACTGCCCAGAAAGTGCCTGGTTCACGTCCGGCGACCCAGGCGACCATTGCGGACATCATGCGGCCCCCTCTCACCACGGTCGAGGAGGACGCTCATATCGCCGCGGCGGCATATCTGATGCGGCACGCCGGCGACACCGCCCTCGTCGTCCTGCGTGATGAGCAGGACAGACAACCGCGGGGCCTGGTGACCGAGGCCGACATCGTTCGAGCGGTCGCCGACGGGAAGGACGTGAACGACGTCCGGATCCGCGACATCATGACCTCCGATCTGACCGTCAGCGCGGCCACGACGAGCCTGCGTGACGCGGCCGAGTCAATGCTGGCCGGCCGTTTCCGGCACCTGCTGGTCGTCGACGACGGGCGTCTTGTCGGGATGGTCGACATCGGTGCCGTTTGCGGTGCATTGCTCGCCACGCCGGCCGGCTGACGGTCCGCGATTGGTCCGCCCCGGCCGGCGGCGCTAGGCAGCCCCGGCGCGGCGTGGGACGATCTGGCAGGTGACCAGCCGAGCCGCCGAGGCGCAGCACCTGGACGACCTCGCCCGGCTGCGTCGCGTCCGTGACCGGATGGACCGCGACTACGCGGAGCCGCTGGACGTCGAGGCGCTGGCCCGTGGCGCGCACATGTCGGCCGGACATCTCAGCCGCGAGTTCCGGCTGGCCTACGGGGAATCGCCCTACGGCTATTTGATGACGCGACGCATCGAACGCGCGATGGCGCTGCTGCGTCGTGGCGATCTCAGCGTCACCGAGGTCTGTTTCGCGGTCGGCTGCTCCTCGCTGGGTACCTTCAGCACCCGCTTCACCGAGTTGGTCGGAATGCCGCCCAGCACCTACCGGCGCCAGGCGGCGAGCGCGACGGCAGGAATGCCGTCGTGCGTGGCGAAACAGGTGACCAGACCGATCAGGAATCGAGAAGCGCCGGTCACCCAGCCGCGCCTAGCCTGACCGTCATGGACATCACCATTCACGCGACCTTCCTGCCGCACAACGACCCGGACGCCTCGTTGGCCTTCTACCGCGACATCCTCGGCTTCGAGGTCCGCAACGACGTCGGCTACAACGGGCTGCACTGGATCACTGTCGGTCCCGCCGACCAGCCCGGCACATCCATCGTCCTGTACCCGCCGGGCGTCGACCCCGGCATCACCGACGACGAGCGCCGTACCATCGCCGAGATGATGGCCAAGGGGACCTACGGCATCATGACCCTGGCCACCAAGGACCTCGATGCCACCTTCGAACAGCTCCAGGCCGGCGACGCCGAGGTCGTGCAGGAGCCGACCGAGCAGCCGTACGGGGTCCGCGACTGCGCCTTCCGCGATCCCGCGGGCAACCTGATCCGCATCAACCAGGTCCGCTGAGCCGTTCGCCGCCCGGCCAGTGCCAGACTGCGGCGTATGAAATACATGCTGCTGATGTGCGACGACGAGTCGGATCCGCCGAGCAATGAGGACCTGGCGGCCGACCCGGTGCACCAGGCCTGGGAGGCGGACCTCGAACGCCGCGGCGCCAGGTTGTTCGGCGCGCGGTTGAGGTCGGTCGCCGACGCGACAACCGTACGGCAGCGCGACGGCGAGACCCTCGTCTCCGACGGGCCGTTCGCCGAAACCAAGGATTTCGTCGGCGGTTTCGTGGTCCTCGAGTGCGCCGACCTCGACGAGGCGATCGCGATCGCCGCCGGGCACCCCTACGCGCAGCGGGGCAGCGTCGAGATCCGTCCGGTCTGGGAATGACCCCACCCGACGACGCCGTGCGCGCTGCCGTCGACACGGCGTATCGGGATGAGTGGGGTCAGGTGGTCGCGACGTTGATCGGGCTGACCCGGGATTGGGACCTGGCGGAGGACTGTGCGCAAGACGCGTTCGCCACGGCGCTGGCGACGTGGCCGCGCGACGGCATCCCGAGGCGTCCGGGCGCGTGGCTCACCAATACGGCGCGCAATCGGGCGACCGACCGGCTGCGGCGTGACACGGCCGGGCGTGCGAAGCTGCGCCAGCTCGCCGTGCTGGCCCGGGATCCGGACGAGCCCTCCCTGGACGAGATCCCCGACGAGCGGCTGCGGCTGATCTTCACGTGTTGTCATCCGGCGTTGCCGTTCGAGGCCAGGCTCGCGCTCACATTGCGCACGCTCGCCGGCTTGAGCACCGCCGAAATCGCGCGGGCGTTCCTCACCGCCGAACCCACCATGGCGCAACGCCTGGTCCGTGCCAAGCGCAAGATCGCCGAGGCCGGCATCCCGTATCGCGTGCCTCCCGCCGAGATGCTCCCGGAACGACTGTCCGCGGTCCTCGCCGTGCTCTACCTCATCTTCAACGAGGGCTACGACGAGCAGGACGGAACCCGGGCGCTGGCCGCCGAGGCGATTCACCTCGCGCGGGTTCTCACCCAGCTGATGCCGCAGGAACCCGAGCCGCGCGGCTTGTTGGCGTTGATGCTGCTGCACGAAGCCCGACGGGCGACGCGTACGGACGACGGCATGCTGGTCACGCTGGAGAATCAGGACCGGTCCAGGTGGGATGGTCCCCTGATCGCCGAGGGCGTCGCCGTACTCGACGAGGCGCTGGCCATGCGACGGAGCGGGCCCTACCAGGTGCAGGCCGCGATCGCGGCGTGTCACGCCACAGCACCCGACACGGCGAGCACCGACTGGCCGCAGATCGCCGCCCTCTATGCGGAACTGGCGAGGATGGCGCCGTCCCCGGTGGTTGAGCTGAACCGTGCCGTGGCGATCGCGATGTCCGACGGCATCCCGGCCGGCCTCGTGTTGGTGGATGACCTCGCCGAGTCCGGCCGCCTCGACGGCTACCACCTGCTGCCCGCGACCCGGGCCGACCTGCTCAGGCGGGACGGGCGCGTGGCCGAGGCCAGAGTGGCGTACGAGCAGGCACTTCGGCTGGCTCCGACCGAGGCGGAACGTCGCTATCTGACCGGCCGCCTCCGGGAGCTCTGACCTTCTTCGCCGGTGATGTCGATCCCGGACTGGCTCCTTCGTCGGTTGAGCGAAAACCCCCCAGGCGAAGGAACCACCGATGTCACTCATCGTGACCAAGCCGAGGACCGGCGCAGCAACGGCACCCGCAAAGCGGATCAACCGCGGACTCGTGCTGGCGCTCGCATGTGCGGCCCAGGCGATGGTGGGCCTCGACACCGCCATCGTGAACGTGGCGCTGCCGTCGATCCAACGCGACCTCGGCGTCGGTCACAGCACGTTGCAGTGGGTGGTCGTCGCCTACGGCCTGCTGCTCGGGGGATTCCTTCTCCTCGGCGGCAGGATGACCGACCAGCTGGGCCGGCGGCGGGTCTTCCTCGCCGGACTCACCGTCTTCACAGGTGCGTCGTTCCTGGCCGGTGTCGCGCACCACGCCAGCCCACTGATTGCGGCCCGTGCCGTCCAGGGATTCGGTGCCGCGCTCATCGCACCGGCGGCCCTTTCGCTGCTGGCCGTCACCTTCGATGAGGGACGGGAGCGTGCTCGCGCGGTCGGCCTCTTCGGCGCCGTGGGCGGGGCAGCCGGGTCGGTGGGGGTCGTCGCCGGCGGCCTGCTGGCCGCCGGTCGCGTTGCAGATCGGCGCCCTGTCAGGGGTGTCGCAGGCGGCTTCGGGGCTGGCGTCCGGCCTCGTCGAGACCATGCGCGAGATCGGCGGCGCGGCCGGTGTCGCCGCGGTGTCGACCGTGCTCGTCGCGGGATCAGGCCTGCGCGGCTTCCACACGGCCTTCGCGTTCATCGGCGTCCTCGCCGTCATCGGCGTGCTCATCGCCGCCACCGGATTTGCCCGCAACGCCGAGAAATTCTGAATCTGTTTCGCCGCCGATGTCGATTCCGGCACAGGCCCTTCGTCGGTGGGGCGCCAGGATCAGGAAGAACCAACCGCACAGAAGGAAGAGGAGACCAGTCATGAACGATGAATCAGCCAACCGCAACGCACCGAGCCTTCCCACAGCAGTCGACCGGGCCACCTTCCAGGCGGAGCTGGACAGCCTGCGGGTTCGGGAGAAGGCGCACACCAGGGAAGGCGACTCGATCGCCGCAGCCCGGCGGCGCCTGCCCATGGTGGAGGTGGACGCCAACGCCGCACTGATCGGGCCCGACGGGCCGCGTACTCTGCTCGACGCCTTCGAAGGCCGCAGCCAGCTCATCGCCTACTACTTCATGTGGCACGACGGCCACCCCGCGGCCGAGCAGTGCGAAGGGTGCACGTGGTGCAACGGACAGGTGCGAGAACTGTCCTACCTGCATGCCCGCGACATCACCTATGCCGTCCTCTGCCAGGGTCCGTACGACGAAAGCGTCCGCTACCGCGACTTCATGGGCTGGGACATGCCGTGGTACTCGGCACAGGACTCCGTCGACGTACTCCTCACCGGGCGTCAGATCGGCCTGTTCCACCTCGTGTGCTACCTCCGCGACGGTGACCGCGTCTTCGAGACCTACTGGACGACCGGCCGTGGCGCAGAGGTGATGGACAACAACTACGCGCTCATGGACCGGACAGCGTACGGCCGCCAGGAGCCGTGGGAGGACTCGCCGGCCGGTTGGCCACAGCAGGGCGGCGCCAACGGGCGGGTCAACGGACGCCCCATCGCCCAGTGGTCGCGGATCGACGCGGGACATTCCGACGACCTCACCGGCAAGATCTGATCCCCCGACCGTGATCAAGAGGGGATTCGTGCGGCGTGTCGCGCACTTATCCCCTCTTGATCACGGGCCTGGGGGAGGGTCAGCCCCACTGGCCGGGCTGGTAGTCACCGGCCGGCTGCCTGGTGATGACATTGAGGCGGTTCCAGGTGTTGATGAACGCGATGGTGCAGACGAGGGCGGCGAGTTGGTCCTCGTCGTAATGCTTGGCCGCATTGGCCCAGGCCTCGTCGGTCACGCCACCCGCGCCGTCCGCGATACGGGTGCCCTGCTCGGTCAGCTCCAGAGCGGCCCGTTCGGCCTCGGTGAAGACCGTCGCCTCGCGCCACCCTGCGACGAGGTTCAAACGAAGCGAGGTTTCCCCGGCGTGCTCGGCATCCTTGGTGTGCATGTCGAGGCAGACGGCACATCCGTTGATCTGGCTTGCCCGGATCTCCACGAGTGCGTGTGTGGCGGCCGGCAGCGGCGAGTCCGTCACCCCTCTGCCCGCCGCGGTCAGATGCTTGACGGCGTTCTGCGTCACGGCGATGTCGAAGTAGTTCAGGCGAGCATCCATGATTGATCTCCTTGTCGGTCGTGGTCTTCGCTAGGCCGGAATCATGTTGAGCTGTCGCATCACTGAGAGGGAATCGACGACACCCCAGGTCTCAGCGACTCGGCCGCCCGCGAAGCGGAAGATGAAGATTTCGTTGTACGAGACGGATTTTCCGCTCGGTGGGCGGCCCATGAAGTCACCCTGATGGGTCCCGGTGACCGTGTTTCTGGTGACGATCTTGTCTCCCTCGGCGATCACGTCCTCGACGGTGAGATGCAGGTCGGGGAACGCCCGAAGGAGAATCGCCCACACCTCCTTGAGCGCTTGGGCACCGGTCGTTTGAACCGGCAGTGGCGTGCGGATCCGCACGTCGGGGTCGACGATCGCGTCGATCGTCTTCGAGACGAGCTCCACGTCTCTGGTGTTGACGACATCGTGCAGGCGGGCGAACGTCGCCTTGTTCTCGGCTTCCTGCGTTGCTGACATGGGCCTTCTCCTCGTTGTGGACGTGGTCACCTCTGGAGGACGGCCTCGATCTCGAGGCTGATCGACACCTTGTCGCCGACCGCGACGCCGCCGCCGTCCAGCGGGGTCGTGAGGTCGATGCCGAAGTCGCGGCGGTTGATCTGCGCGGTCGCGGAGAAGCCGGCCCGCTGGCCGCCGAACGGGTCCGGACCGAACCCGTTCACCTCGAGCGCCATCGGCACCTGCCGCGTGATGCCGTGGAGCGTCAGCTCGCCGTCGACGGTCCACCCGTCGTCGGACTGGCGGACGCCGATGGAGCGGTAGCTCATCGTCGGGTACTTCTCGATCTCGAAGTAGTCGGCGGAGCGGAGGTGGTTGTCCCGCTGCTCGAAGCCGGTGTCGATGGACACGAGGTCGATCGTCGCGGTGACCGTCGAATCCAGGGGATCCTCGCCGGTGACGAGGGTGACGTCGTAGCTGGTGAACCGGCCGCGCGTCTTGCTGACCATGAGGTGGCGGACGGAGAAAGCGACTTCGGAGTGCACCGGGTCGGCCTTCCAGGTGCCGATCAGGTAGCCGGGAATCGCGATTGTCGCGGGTGCGGACTGCATGGGTTCCTCCATGGACGTGGTGCCG
>DASXJE010000073.1 GCA_036497565.1 Mycobacteriales bacterium | reverse complement strand
CCGGCGGTCGTCGACCTCGGCGACCAGCCGCAACGACGCCGCCGACAACCGCCGCGCCGCCGTCTCCAGCACCTGCTGCAGGTCGAGCAGCTCCTCATCCCCGCACCGCCACAACGCGGAACCGGCGAGCCCGTCGACCGCCGCAGTCAGGCAGCCGACCGCATCCCACACCGGATGTTCACCGGAACCCGAACCACTGACCATGCAACAACGATAGAACCAGCCACCGACAATTCCCCGAGCCCGAAAACCCCTGCCACACAAGAACTTTCCGTCACCTACCGGCTGCTTGAAGTGTTGGGGCTGATCGTGCTATCGAGGAACAGCGCACACTAGCCTTGCTGCTATGCAGCAACCTCCGGATTTGCGCGGCGCCGTCGTCGTCGTCACCGGCGTCATGGCGTCGGGCAAGTCGACGGTCGCGCAGCTTCTCGCCACCCGGCTGCCGCGGGCCGCGCATGTCCGGGGCGACGTGTTCCGCCGGATGATCGTGGCCGGCCGCTCGGAGATGGCACCGGGCGGTCCGGACGACGCGCTGGACCAGTTGCGACTTCGCTACCGGCTGGCCGCGCTGGTCGCGGACGAATACGCGGCGGCCGGGTTCACCGCAGTGCTGCAGGACATCGTGCTGGGTCCGGCACTGACCGACTACGTCGCTGCGCTGCGCAGCCGACCCAGATATCTCGTCGTCCTGGCGCCGCGGCCGGACGTCGTGGCGGCGCGCGAGGCCGCACGGGACAAGACCGGCTATGTCGACTGGACGGTCGCGACCCTCGACGACTCGCTGCGGCACGACACTCCCCGCCTCGGGTTGTGGCTCGACACCTCGGAGCAGACGGCCGAGCAGACCGTCGACGAGGTGCTGTCCCGGCTCGCGGAGGCTCTCGTTCCCTGATCGAGCCCAAAGCCGGCGATAAGCGGGGACCATGAAGGTTTAGGAGCCTCGGGGGGTCCGATGACAACGGGATACGGACAACAGGTCGCACCGAGCGGTCCGCCGCCGCCGGCACCGAAGCGCGAGGGCTGGACGGCGGGTCGCACCGTCGTGGTGGTGCTCGGATCGTTGCTGTCACTGGTGTCGTTGGGCCTGCTCGCGGCGGGCGGGGCGGCGTTGTGGGGCGACCAGACGCAACGGGACAACGGATACCTCTCGACGAACTCCGCGGTCTTCACGACCAGCGGCTACGCCCTGGCCAGCAACAACGTCAATCTCTACGGCGTCGGCCGCTCGCTGCTCGGCACCGTCCGCATCCGGGTGACTAGCACCAACGGTGCGCCGATTTTCGCCGGGATCGCGCCGGCGAACCAGCTGAACAGCTATCTGGGCAGCGTGCAGTACGCGACGCTCGACGACTTCACCAACAACCACAGCGCGGTGACCAATCACTCCGGCGCCGCCCCGACCACGGTGCCGGCAACTGCCTCGATCTGGAGCACGAAAGCCACTGGTCCCGGAACGCAGACGCTGACCTGGAAGGTTCAGGACGGTAACTGGACGATCGTCGCGATGAACGCCGACGGCTCCCGCGGCGTGTCGCTTCGCGCGGACGTGGGCGTGACGGTGCCGTGGCTGATCTGGGCGGCCACCGGCCTGCTCATCGCAGGCGCCGTATTGCTGATCGGCGGGATCGTCCTGATCGTCGTCGGCATCCGCCGCGCCTCCTACCGATCGTCGAGCGCCCCGCCCGCCTACCCGGCCACCTAGAGCTTGAGACGCTCGGCGGCGATCTGGCTCCCCTGCACGCGTGCCGCGATCTTCTGGAAGGCGATGTCTCGCGCTACGTCGGGCGACCCGTGCTTGGGCTTGTCGTCGATACTGAACGGCGAGAACCCGCAGTCGTCGGTCGACGCGAGCCGTTCCTTCGGGATGTAGCGCGACGCGGTGACGATGTCCTCGGCGACCTGATCGGGTGTCTCCACCGCCGGGTTCAACGGGTCGATCACGCCGATGAAGCAGATCTGTGGGATGCCATTCGCGTCATCGCGGCTGTGCTCACCGACGAGCCGGTAGACGTATTCCTTATCCCTCTCACTCGCGAGCTGCATGAGGAAGTAGCCGGCGTTCATCTGGAACATCGACGGCAGCAATTCGGCGTAATCGACGTCGGCCGAGTGCACTGAGTCCATGTCACCACCCGGGCAGGTGTGGATCCCGATGTTGATCCGCTCCTGCGGCGAGAATCGGTCGATCACCCGGTTGTTCAGCTCGATGAACTGTTCGAGCATGTGGCGGCCCGTCCAGGGGTTGCGCGGGTCGTTCTTGGCGGCCAGGCGCCCCTCGGTGAAGTCGATAGAGACCCGGGCGGCGCCGGCGGCGAAGGCCTGCCGGATGTCCTTCTCCGCCTCGTCGCACAGGTCACTGAGAAACTGCTCACGCGAGTATCCGTCCAGCTTGCCGTCGAGCGGGTAGAGCAGCGACAGCATCGACGGGGCGATGACCGCCTGCTTCATCGGCTTCGTGGCATAAGGCTTGGACTTGCTCAAGTAGTCGGAGGCGAAGGTCTTGTAACGGAACGGCCCGGCCGTCAGACGTGGCAGTTGACGGTGGTGGCCGTCGTCGAAGATTGCGAAGTACTGCCCGTCGGCGGCGAGGTTGTCGGCGAGACCGGTGCCCGCGAGGGTGTCTGTGATCGGGTACGTCGCGAAACTGGACGCCCGCTGTTCTCCATCGGAGACGATGGGCGACCCGGTGGCCTCCATCCGCGCTATCGAGTCCTTGCAGGCCGCGTCCTGCGCCGCTGCCAACTCCTCGAAGCTGATGCTTCCTCCGTCGTATGCGGCCGTCGCCTTCTGGAGGCTGGCCGGCCGGGGGAGAGAACCGACGTTCTCGGTGGGGATACCCATGCGCGTCTCCTTGCGGTCGATGATCGGACCGTGCACGCGAACAGGGCTGACCCTAGATGCTCTGCGACGTCCTGACGAGAGGCCGACGTTCAGGACGAGGCGAGCACCTCGGCGGCGTGGTCGGGGACGTAGGTCTGTTCGGCCCGGGGCGGGCGCTCGTAGCCCTTGGACGTGGGCCGCGGCGGCAGGTGCAGCTGCGGACGATCAACCTCGACGTACGGGATCGTCGAGATCAGGTGGGCGATCATGTTGAGCCGGGCCCGCCGTTTGTCGTCGCTCTCGACGACGAACCACGGCGACTCGGGGATGTCGGTGTGGATGAACATGTCGTCCTTGGCGCGGGAGTAGTCCTCCCAGCGGTCGATCGACTGGAGGTCCATCGGCGAGAGCTTCCAACGGCGCATGGGGTCTTCGAGCCGGGACTCGAAGCGCTGCTCCTGCTCGGCGTCGCTCACGGAGAACCAGTACTTGCGCAGCAGAATGCCGTCCTCGACGAGCATGCGCTCGAAGATCGGGCACTGGTAGAGGAAGCGGCTGTACTCGTCGTGGGTACAGAAGCCCATCACCCGCTCGACGCCGGCGCGGTTGTACCAGCTGCGGTCGAACAGCACGATCTCGCCGGCGGCCGGAAGGTTTTCGACATAACGCTGGAAGTACCACTGCCCGCGCGCCCGCTCGGTCGGCGCCGGCAGCGCCACGATCCGCGCGACGCGGGGATTGAGGTATTCGGTGACCCGCTTGATGGTGCTGCCTTTTCCGGCGGCGTCGCGGCCCTCGAACACCACCACGACGCGGCTGCCTTCCTCCCGCACCCACTCCTGGATCTTGACCAGCTCCAACTGCAGCCGGGCGAGCTCCTTCTCGTAGACCTTGCGCGGGATCCGGTCGGGACGCCGGCCGTTCCTGGCCTTCGCTGCGGCGCCCTTACCCTGCTTGGCTGACTTGGCCACCCGCCTCGCCCCCTCCGCCGGACAAGGCAACGGTAGGCGATCCGCTCAGGCGGCGGGGCCGATGGCGCCGACCAGGACGCGGTCGTCGAGGTCCTGGGCGGGGCGGGGAGCCGGGGCGTCGGCGACCTCGTGCGAGGCGACGACCACCCGGGAGCGGTCCAGCACGGCGATCCCGCCGACCACCGCGAGGGCACCCGCGGCCTCCACCAGGTAGGCCGTCGGACTATGGCTGATCCGCTCACCGAAGACGGTGACGGCGATCCCCACCGCGACCAACGGCTCGATGACGTCGAGCAGCGGAAGGGCGACGGACAGCGGACCGGCCTGGAACGCACTCTGCGCGAGCACCAGACCGACGATGGCCGCGACCGCCATGGCCCAGGGCTGCCACGCGGCGAGCATGCCCAGGCCGCGGTCCTCGACGAGTCCGGTGACCGACTTGGTGAGCGCCGACATAAGACCGAACGACGCCCCGCCCGCGAGGGCCAGGAGGCTGGTCCGGCGCACGCCGGGCCGGGAGCCGGCGGACAGGACCCCGGCGACGACGACGCCGGCGACCACCACGATGCCGATCAACCAGTGTCCCGAGCCCGGCTGGCCGGCGCCGGCACGCGGAGCGGCCGCCGTCAGGAAGGTCGCCAGCCCCGCGACGACCAGCGCGGCGCCGATCCATTCCTGCCGGCCGAGGCGGGTCCTGCTGAGCCGGGCGGCAAGCGGCAGGGCGAAGAGCAGATCGGTCACGATCAGCGGCTGGACCAGGGTGATCGGGCCGAGCGCCAGAGCAAGGGCCTGCAGGCCGAACGAGCCCGCGGCGGCGAGAATGCCGGCCACCCAGATCGGTGTCCGGACCAGGTCGACGAGCAGGCGGGGCCGCATGGTGTGCTCGTCCGGAGTGGCCTGGGCCCCCCGCTGCTGCAGCACGGTGGCGACGGCGAAGCAGGCGCCTGCGGCGAGGCCGACCAGGATCGCCGCGATGCTGATCTGGGAACCAGCCATGATCCTGCCCTCCTCACGCTCCGCTCGATGAATAGAGCCCCGGCCCCTTTGTGTGATGCACGAAAGGGCCCGGATACTTCCCGGGTGTTCCCGTGTCTTAGGTCACTTCTCGACCCGGCTGCCCTGCTCGCCCTGATCTCCCGGGACTACCGGCTCACCGGTCTCGAGCGAGTGGTGCTGCTCCGGTCGCTGGTCAACGACGTCTACCGGGTCGATACGACGGACCGGACCTATGTGCTCAAGGTCTATCGGAGTGGGTGGCGATCACCGGACGAGGTGGCCTGGGAGGTCGACCTGATCGCGCACCTGCACCGGGCCGGCGTCGCGGTCAGCCCACCGGTGGCCCGCACCGACGGCGACCCGATCGGCGTCATCGACGCACCGGAAGGCCCGCGGCCGGCGATGCTGTCGGAATTCACCGCCGGCAGCGACCCGTCGCAACCCTTCACCGGCCCGCTGTATCGGGACTTCGGCCGGCTGATCGGGCAGCTGCACGACGCCGGCGCGGACTTCACGAGCGGGCACCACCGGCCGCCGGCCGACCTGACCCACCTGCTCGACCGGCCGCTGGCCGCGATCCTTCCGCTGCTGGCCGACCGGCCGGCGGACCGGGCGGGCATCGTCGCCCTCGCCGACACCGCCCGTCGCCGCCTCGCCGAGTTGTCCGCGGACGATCCGGCCCGCGGAATCTGCCACGGCGACGTCAGCATGGACAACGTCCGGCTGACACCTGATCGGCGCCTCGTCATCCACGACTTCGACCTGAGCGGCGAAGGATGGCTGGCGGGAGACCTCTGCGGCGTACGGGCGACACCGTGGTGGGACGACTTCGCTGCCGGCTACACCGAGTTGCGGCCGCTTCGGCCCGTCGACCTGCAGGCCATCCCCTGGCTCGACGTCGTCACCCGCATCAGCAACCTGGCGTTCCATCTCATCGACAAGCCGTCCTGGCGAGGGACCGAGACGCTGTCGGAGGGGTATCTCGAGCGCGACCTCGACGCCCTACGCGTCGCCGGGCGTGCTCTGCGCTGACGGTGCCCGCACCCGCGCACGGTAGCCCGCCGGGCTCGCAGCGAAGTACTGCCGGAACCGGCGACTGGCGTAGTTGGGGTCGTGCCACCCCACGAGGCGGCCGATCTCGGCGACCGGGAGGTCGGTGTCCGTCAGCAGCGCCGCGGCCCGCTCCGCCCGCAGCCGCCCGAGGTAGGTCATCGGGGACATGCCGATCTCCGCGGTGAACAGGCGCACCAGGTAGCTCCGCGACAGGTGCACGCAGCCGGCCAATTCGTCCAGGGACCACCGATCGGCGACGTAGTCGTCGAGCAGCCGGGTGGCGGCGACCACGGCCGGGTGCCGGTCCGGTGCATGCCGTACGACGGCGCCGCCGAGGGCGGTCGCGAGTTCGCCCAGAACGCAGAGCAGCATGCCGATCCGCTGCAGGTGGTCGGCGGCGGCCGGATCGGGACGGCCGGCGAGCAGTGGAAGCCACTCCTCGACCCGGCGCAGCGCGGGCGGATCGAGGTCGCTCGTTCGTTCGGCGTCCTGGTCGTCGTCACCCGGCCACAGCACCCGGCCGAGACGCGGATCGGTGCGGATCCAGGAGAGTTCACGGTCGAAGATCTCGCCACCGACATAGATGTTGTACATGCACAGATCGCGGTTGTCCTCGTAGCCGTGCCAGTCACCGGGTCGCAGCGCCACGACCGATCCGCGGCCCAGCCGGCGGCGCCCGGCGGCGCAAACGTGCGTCGTCGACCCGGTGGTGACAACGACGAGTTCGGCGAAGTCGTGGCTGTGCGGCTCCGTTCCCGCCGGCGCATCCATCCGCTCGCCGGCCACGAGCGGGCCCGGTGACGTCGTCACGTCCCCGCGGCGCACCCGGTCCACGACTCGCCCCTCACCTCGGTGGTGGCATCCCTGTCGTGCACGCACATCCTGCTACGAGTGGCGCATTTCGTGCTAGTCCGAATGCGCCAGTCCTGTCAGCCTGAGCGGCACACATCCAGCGGATCGCGGAGGACGAGCCTGTGCACAGCCCCGACACCGGAGCCGACCGCGCGGGTGCGGTCTCCCGACGGCAGGCGTTGCGGTTGTTCGGCGGGGCGGGCCTCGCCGCCGGCTCCCTCGCGCTGGGCGGCTGCACCATCACCAAGGGCACGGCCCCGATATCGACGCAGGGCCTGAGCAAGGACCCCGCACCCGGCCGGAAGACCAATATCGAGGTCTACAGCATCTTCGGCGGGACGGTCGGCCAGGGCTGGGTCAAGCTCGCGAGCCGCTACGAGCAGGTCCAGAAGGACGTCGGGGTGCGCGTCACCTACGCACCCGGGACCAGTTCGGGAGAACAGCAGAAGCTCCTCGTCGCGATCGCCGCGAACAGTCCGCCCGACGTGGCCCAGCTCAGCGTGGAGCGACCTGCTCGGGCCGTTGATCTATCTCAGCAATTCGAGCAGCTACACCGTGTCGCTCGGATTGACCTTCTACCGGAGCCAGTACTCGACGCAGTACGGTCCGCTGATGGCGGCGAGCACGGTCGTCGTCATCCCGGTGGTCATTCTGTTCTTCTTCGCCCAGCGGACCTTCATCCAGGGAATCACACTGACCGGAGTCAAGGGGTAGTGAAACCATGAAGCTCGGATGCAACACCGTCGTCTTCGGCGGGTTCGATCTGCGTACAGCGTTGGAGCACGTCGCGTTCGCGGGCTACGCCCACGTCGAATTGGCCGCGATCAGCGGCATGTGCGAACACCTCGACGCCGATGCCGGCGCACCGGAGATCCGCCGGGTGAGCGAGATGGTCGCCGGGCACGGTCTGACTCCGACCGCCATCGAAGCAGGGGCGGCCGATCGGGAACGGCTCGAGCGGGTCTTCGGTGTCGCGGAGCAACTCGGCGTCACGATCGTCAACATCGGGTCGGGCGGCGCGTCCGGTGACGAGGAGTCGACGGTCCGCGCCATCGCCAACATCGCGGACCTGGCGAAGCTGGCCGGCGGTCACGGAGTGCGGCTGGCGGTCAAACCGCATGTCGGGCAGGCGATCTTCGACGCCCGGACCGCGTTGCGGCTCATGGCGGAGGTCGACGAGGAGGCACTGGGTCTCAACTTCGACCCCAGCCACCTCTACCGGGCCGGTGAGGACCCGGCCGACGTGGCACTCGCCTGGGGCGACCGCATCGTGACCTCGCACATCCGCGACTGCGCCAGCAGGGAACGTGCCGTCGGGCCGCCCGAGACGCAGATCCCCGGCCGCGGAGCGGTGGATCTTCCCGCCGTCCTCGCTGCACTGACCACGGTCGGCTTCGCCGGCCCGCTCAACCTCGAGGTGATCGGGGCGACGACCTATTCGCTGTCGCGGGCGATGGGCGTGGCCGCCGAGAGCCGCGGATACCTGCACCGCTGTCTGTCCGAGATCGGCCGATGACCGGAAGGAATACGCAACAGATGCTTCGAGTGGCAATAGTGGGGCTCGGTGGGATCGGGCGCACCCACGCACGCTGGTACGCCGCCAACCCCGACGCCGAGCTGGTCGCCGTCTGCGACCAGCTGTCCGAACGCGCCGACCCGGTCGCCGAGCAGTACGGCGTCCCGGCGTACAAGAGCGTCGACGACCTGCTGACGAACGAGGAGATCGACGCGGTCAGTGTCGCGACCGCCGGCCCGGAGAACGGCGGCCACCATTTCGAGCCGACGATGCGCCTGATCGAGGCCGGCAAGCACGTGCTGGTCGAGAAGCCGATCTCCAACGACATCGGTGAGGCCCGCCAGATGGTACGAAGCGCCGAGGAGCACGGGACGCTGCTCGGCGTCGACCTGAACCACCGTTTCACCCCGGCCGCCGACCGGGCGAAGGCGCTGCAGAACGAGGGCCGGCTCGGCGACGTCCTCTTCGTCAACATGGCGTTGTGGATCAACAACCCCAACGAGAGCTCGCCGTGGTTCCACCTGCGCGCGTTGCACCCGCACTCGATCGACGTCATGCGGTTTTTCGCCGGGCCGATCGTCAAGGTCCAGGCCTTCCTGCACAAGGGTCCCGGTCGCTCGATCTGGTCCAACGCCTCGATCAATGTGCAGTTCGCCAGCGGAGCCGTCGGCCACCTCACCGGAAGTTACGACGCGAGCCGGTACCACCCGATCGAGCGGTGCGAGGTCGCCGGTAGCGCCGGCCGGTTCGTGATCGACGACGTGTTCCAACGGCTCGAGTTCCTCCCCCGCGATTCGCCGGACAAGCTCGTCGTCGACAACCCGATCATGGGCGGGATGGACGGGTTCGGGCAGACGTTCGGCAACCGCATCGACGCCTTCGTCCACCAGGTGATCGCCGGCGGCCCGCTCGACGCATCCGGCGCCGACGGGCTCGCCGCGCAGGAGGTCATCGAGGCCGCCATCCGTTCCTTCGAGGGCGGCACGGTCGAGGAGGTCGCCGGATGAACATCGTGCTGATCGCCCTCGACACCCAGCGTGCGGACCATCTCGGCTGTTACGGCTACGGCCGCGAAACCAGCCCGCACATCGACCGCCTCGCCCGCGACGGCGTCGTCTTCGAGTCGTGCTTCGCGCCGAACATCCCGACGCACCCGAGCTTCACCACGTTGTTCTCGGGCAAGGAGGCGATCACCCACGACATCGTCAACATCGGGGGCGGCGTACCGATCCGGGACGGCGTGCGGCTGCTGCCGGAGATCCTCGCCGACAACGGCTACGCCACCGCGGCCGTCGACAACATGGGCCGGCACTTCACCCGCGGGTTCGAGAAGTATCACGAATACCAGTGGGACAAGTCGGATCCGACCGTGCTGCGCAAGGCGGAGGCGGTCACCGACGTCGCACTGCCGACCATCGAGGACCTCAAGAGCGACGAGCGGCCGTTCTTCCTCTTCCTGCACTACTGGGATCCGCACACGCCGTTGCTCCCGCCGCCGGGCTACCAGGACCTCTTCTACGACGGCGACCCGTACCGGTCGGACAACCGCAGCATGGACGAGGCGTGGAGCTGGGAGCCGTTCAAGTGGTACTTCCACGACTGGATGCCGGGCGTCACCGACTCCGACTACGTGGTCAACCTCTACGACGGTGAGATCCGCTATATGGACCATCACCTGTCGCGGGTCTTCGACGCGCTCGAGTCGGTGCGTGACGACACGCTCGTGCTGATCACCGCCGACCACGGCGAGATCCTCGACGACCAGCTCGGCTACTTCGACCACCACGGGCTCTACGACCCGACCGTGCGGGTGCCGCTGATCATGTCCCACCCGAAGCTCCCGGCCGGCCGCCGGGTGCCCGGGCTGGTGCAGAACGTCGACGTCGCCCAGACCGTGCTCGACCTGGCCGGAATCCCGCAGACCGAGCGGATGGAGGGACTGAGCCTGCTCCCGTCGATCTACGGCGCGCGGGACGGCAACTACGCCGAGGTCTATCTCTCCGAAGCCACGTGGGAGGTCAAGCGCGCGATCCGCACCGAGCGGTGGAAGCTCATCACGTCGATCGAGCCCGACCCGCACGGCCGGCCGATGACCGAGCTGTTCGACCTCGCCGCCGACCCCGGCGAACAGGTCAACGTGGCCGACGCCCACCCGGATCAGGTCCGCGACCTGACTGCACGGCTCGACGCGTGGCTGGCCCGACGGCTCGCCGAGACCGGCCGGAGCAGCGATCCGGTCGCCGACCAGGGCGCCTGTGCCACGCGTATCGGCGCGGCCCGCGACGACGAGGTCGTGGGGCCCGGGGCGGTCCCCCTGCGCGAACGGACCGGGCAGGCCGCCGGGATCCCGGACCCGAGCCACCTCAACACGCCGGCGGCCGGCAGCTGACCACACCCTCGGGCCGCCGGCCCAACATCGTGGTGGTCGGGGTGGACACGCTGCGGGCGGACCACCTCGGCTGCTACGGCTACCACCGCCGTACGTCGCCGAACATCGACGCACTCGCCGAGCGGTCGGTCGTATTCGAGAACGCAATCGCCGCCGGCATCCCCACGACGCCGTCGTTCACGACGTTGCTCAGCGGGCTGCACCCGTACCACACCTCGGTCGTCACCCATCCCGGCCGGGACCGGCTGCCCGAGGACATCCGGTTGCTTCCGCAGTTGGCGCAGGACGCCGGCTACGTCACGGCCGCGGTCGACAACCTGGTCGTGCAGGGGTCGGGGCGGGGCAGCTGGTTCGCGCGCGGCTACCACCACTACTCGGGTTTCCTCTACGCGCCGTTCGGGTCGCAGAGTGCGCAGCTGACCGACAGCGCGCTCTCCTTCGTGCACGGTGCCGGGGATCGGCCGCTGTTCCTCTTCGTGCACTACTGGGATCCGCACACTCCTTACGGACCGCTGCCGCCGTACGACACGATGCACTACGAGGCGGGCACCGGGCCGTTCGACATGGACGAGGTCCGCGCCATATCGCCGGAGTATTACGACGCGTTCCTCGCCGACATGCAGCTGCGCAACCCCGATGACTACTCCTACGTCGTGGCGCAGTACGACGGGGAGATCAGCCAGGTGGACGAGCAGATCGGCCGACTGGTCGCCGGTCTGGAGTCGATGGGCGCCTGGGACGACACGATCTTCCTGCTGGTGGCCGACCACGGCGAATGCTTCGGTGAGGGCGGTCTTCACTTCGACCACCACGGCCTCTACGACGCGGTCACCCGGATCGCGATGATGCTGCGCCTACCCGACGGGACGACCGGCCGACTCGGCGCGCTCGTGTCGAACGAGGACGTGCTGCCGACCCTGTGCGAGGCCGCCGACCTCCCGGCACCCGGCTACCCGCTCACCGGGCACAGCCTGCTGCCGGCGCTCGGTGGAGCGCGCGACCTCCCGCGGTCAGCGGTGATCTCGACCGAGTGCACCAGGCAGGCATCGGTGGCGATCCGCACGGCGGACGAGAAGCTCATCGTGCCGATCACCGAGACCGACGACGGTGAGGACCTGCCCGACGTCTACGGCCGGCCTCGAAACGGAGACCCGCTGCTGTTCGACCTGCGCGCCGACCCGGCCGAAACGCACAATCTCGCGGCGACGAATCCGGACCGCGTTTCGGCGCTCGCCGATGAGCTGAACCGTTGGCGGGCCGGTGCACTCGCCGGCACCGGGCGTCCCGACCCGATGACCAGTCAGAGCCTGAGCCTGCCGTACCGGCACTTCGTCGACCGGACTCGCTCCCGCCACGGCGGCGATAACGACCGCGCCAGGAGCCACCGCCGCCTAAACTGACTTGGTGTAGCTGGGGAATCTCCGTCGCCGTGGTCAACGCGCCGCGATGACGAAGTCGTCGGTGTGGGCGAGTGTGCTGCTGCTCGTCTTCGTCCTCTGCGGCGCCGCGTGCGGATCGTCCCCCGCGACGATCCGGATCGGCGTCATGCTTCCGCTGAGCGGTCCCAATGCGGTCGGGTCGCGCATGCCGCTGCGATGGGCGGCCGACAACGTGAACGCCGCCGGCGGCATCGACGGCCGCCACATCACGTTCGTCTACCGGGACATCGCCCGACAGCCGGTGACGACCGTCGCGGCGAGCCTGGCCTCCGACTCGTCGATCGCCGCGGTCATCGGCCCGGCCGACTCCGGTGATGCGCTACGCGTCGTCTCGACGTTCTACCGCGCCCACAAGGTCATCGTCTCCCCGTCGGCGACCTCCGCCGACCTCTTCCGGGCGTTCTCGAGC
>DASXJE010000072.1 GCA_036497565.1 Mycobacteriales bacterium | reverse complement strand
AGCTCGCTGGCCATGCCGGAGGCCGAGTAGATGGCGCCGGGGCGGATCTCGCCGGCGACCAGTGCCTGCCTGATCACGGCGAGTGCCTGATCGCGCAGGTTCGGCCGCCTGAGCGGTAACGAGTCCACGACGGCTTCCCTTTCAGCTGTTGACATCACTCCGAGGTTTGGGCACATTCTGCCACTTAACGGTTATCGATTACCAACAACTCACCGGGACGAAGGACATCGATGACGTCAGCGGCGGCACGCCTCCCGGACGACGGCGGCCCGGCGTGGATCAGCCCCGCCGCCATCGGGCGGAGCCTGTCGATGATCGACGCGATCGATGCGCTGGAGCAGACCCTGCTGGCCGGGCTGGACCCGGAGCGGGATGGCCAGCGGTCCCGGTTGGACACCCCCGACGGCCAGCTGCTCCAGATGCCCTCGGCAAGCGACCGGTACTGCGGCAGCAAGATCATCAGCATCCGCCCCGCCAACGAGAGCGACGGCGTCCGTCCGGTGATCCAGGGCGTCTACGTGCTGTTCGACGGCGCGCACCTGTCGCCGGTCGCCGTGCTGGACGGGGCAGCGCTCACCGCGCTCCGCACGCCGGCGGTCTCCGGGCTCGCCGTGCGACACCTCACCGCCCCCGGCTCGTCCCGGGTCGCACTGTTCGGCACCGGCGTGCAGGCGTGGGGCCATGTCGAGGCGATCCGCGCCGTGCTGGACGTCGCGCACGTCGACGTCATCGGCCGCACCCCGGGGAACGTCGAGGAAATGGTGCGGCGGATCCGCGCGACCGGGACGAACGCCGCCGCCGCCGGCGTCGAGGCGGTATCGGCGGCCGACGTGGTGGTCTGCACGACCGCCGCGCACTCCCCCCTCTTCGACGGCGCGCTCGTCGCGGACCACGCCGTCACCGTCGCCATCGGCAGCCACTCCCCGGACGCCCGCGAGGTCGACACCACGCTGGTCCGGCGCTCGTCGGTGGTCGTCGAGTCACGCACCAGCGCGCTGCGGGAGGCCGGTGACGTGGTCATCCCCATCTCCGACGGTGCCTTCGACCCCGAGGACCTGATCACCCTGGCCGACCTGGTCCGCGGCGCCGTCACCATCACCCACGACCGGCCACGGCTGTTCAAGGGCTGTGGCATGCCCTGGCAGGACCTGGCCGTCGCCGGTGCCATCGCCGACCGAGTGCTCGGAGGTACCGGATGACCGCAACCCCGGGCGCACTGGCCGGCAGCCCGGTCGGCGTCACCCTGCGCGACGTACGCAAGCAGTTCGGCGACCACGTCGTGGTGGACGACGTCTCCATGGCGGTCGCCCCCGGCGAGGTGGTCTCGATCATCGGCCCGAGCGGGGCGGGCAAGAGCACGCTGCTGCGCTGCATCAACCTGCTGGAGCGGCCCGACTCCGGCGACATCACCGTCGGCGACGTGACGATCCATCCCGGGACGGGCGTCTCACCCAAGGACCTGACCAGCCTGCGCCGGACCGCGGGCATGGTGTTCCAGTCGTTCAACCTGTTCCCGCACCTCACGGTGCTGCGCAACATCTCGATCGCGCAGGAGCGGGTCCTCGGCCGCGACCGCGAGGAGGCTGACGCCCACTCCCGGGAGCTGCTGGGACGGGTCGGGCTCGCCGAGAAGGCCGACACCTACCCGACCCGGTCCTCCGGCGGCCAGCAGCAGCGCATCGCGATCGCCCGGGCACTGGCGATGGAGCCCAAGGTGATGCTCTTCGACGAGCCCACCTCGGCACTGGACCCCGAGCTCGGCCTGGACGTGCTGGAGGTGATGCGGGGTCTCGCCGGCGAGGGCATGACCATGATCATCGTCACCCACGAGATGCACTTCGCGCAGGACGTCTCCGACCGCATCGTGGTGATGGCCGACGGGCGGATCATCGAGCAGGGACCGCCCTCGCAGGTACTGACCGCGCCGTCCAACGAACGGACCAAGCGCTTCCTGCGAGCCGTGACGGACCGCTGATGGTCTTCGTACAGGCCGTCCTCCTCGGCGTTCCGATGACCGTGCTGATCACGGTCCTCGCGTTCGCCCTCGGCGCGGTGCTCGGGGTACCCCTGGCACTGGGCCGCCGCTCCGCTTTGGCGCCGCTGCGGTGGGTGGCCCGCTTCGTGATCGACGTGCTGCGCGGCATCCCGCCGGTGGTACTGCTGTTCGTCGTCTACTTCGGCGTCGGCACCGACGTGGTCAAGCTCAGCTCACTGGCGGCCGCCGTGATCGGCCTCGGACTGATCGCCGCCGGCTACCTCGCGGAGATCTACCGAGGTGGCCTGCTCGCCGTGCACCGGGGCCAGTTCGAGTCGGCGGCGGCGCTGGGGATGAACTCGTGGACGTCGATGTCGCGGATCATCGGGCCGCAGGCGTTCCGGGTCGCGCTCCCGTCGGCGACGACCTACGCGATCGGCCTGCTCAAGGACTCCTCGATCGCCTCGACGATCACCGCCACCGAGATCCTCTACCGGGCAACGGCCGCCTCGCGTGGCCACGGCGCCGGGCTCGAACCGTTCCTGATCGCCGCGGTCGTCTACATCGCGCTGGGTGCGCCGCTGGCGTGGCTGTCCCGGACCATGGACGCGAAGATGAGGGCGAGGGTCGCCCGGTGAACGACGACA
>DASXJE010000071.1 GCA_036497565.1 Mycobacteriales bacterium | reverse complement strand
GAGTTGTCGGCCTCGGCGCTGTAGAGCGAGTCGCAGCCGGCGTAATTGATCCACAGGGCGTTCTGTGGTGACGCCGTGGTGTTGAACGCCAGAGCCGCGTCACACGGTCCGGACTGCGGGATCGTCAGGCCGGTCAGCGGGATGTACCCGGTCGTCCCGAAGTAGACCTTGCTGTCATCCGGCGACCAGGCTCCGTCCTGGGCGTAGAACGGCTCGACCGCGGCGCAGTTCGTGTCGAAATTGGTCGCCTTCCAGTTCGACACCGTCGGGGTGGCACCCAGGTTCAGCATGAAGGCCTGTTGGAGGGCGTGACCGCCGACCGTGAGGAAGTCGCCCTCGACCAGGACCCTGGTCCCGTCGTGGGAGATCTGCTGGTTGTAGACGCGGGTCGAGTTCGGGTTACCGGGGTAAGTGCCGGAAATCTGCAGATTAGGCAGATAGTTGTCATTCAGACCGGTCGTCGGGCTCAGGCTGGCCATGTAGGCCTGGTTGGAGTTGTTGATCGCCTTGAAGTAGCCACCGACGAGCAGGTGATTTCCGGTCATGGCGAGTGTGGCGACCCGGCCGCCGGCGTTGTGTGCGAAGCCCGGGAGGACGGCGCTGGTGCTGGTGGACACGGCAGCGATGTTCTTCACCGCGGTGCCACCGACGGAGGTGAATGTCCCGCCGAGGTACGCGGTCGAACAATCCGCCGACAACGCAATACCGTCGACCTGGCCGTTGACGTTCGGATTCCACGACGAGATCGTGCCGTTCGTCGTGCTGAAGGAAAACGCATTGTTCCTGGTGACGACCGCGGTCCCCTTTTTCATCTGCGTAAAGCGACCGACCGCATACATTGTGTTACCGCATTGCGCCAGGTGCCGGACCTGCTCGACCGAGTTATCCGTTCCACTGGTCGCGATCTGCGGCGTGAACGCCGCCGGCGTGATGCCGGGCGGGCCGCCGACGGCGGCTCCGGCCGGCATCGCGACCCCCAGCCCCGCCGCCGTAAGCCCGGCGGCCGCGAGCGCTATTACCCTTGTCCTCATCCCAATCCCCTATACGACCTCGTGCTCCCCATGTGTCGTGCGTGCAGCAAGTCGATGGGAGATGCGGCTCGGCTGCTGCGCTTGGTCCGGTCTCGGACTCAGCGCGCCCTAACGTGGTAAAACGCTACGGCCGCCTGACTCTTCACGCAGGTCAAATTCATAGTGGGTCCGTTCACGCGCGACCGCACCGCCGTTCGGACCGCAATTTCCAGGACATTAATACGGCATGGAGTCACGCAAATACAGAGCGTGTTATTGCGTCGGCGAGTTCGTCCGGAACCGACCCGGGAATGGGCGGCAATTCCCGGTTGGCCGCTCATCGGCCCGGCGGAGTCGATCATGGCGATCGCCCGGTCCGTTCGTCGCCGGCGGCGGCGCGAGCACTGCTCCCGCTCGCCGGACCAAAACGCACTCCTAGTGCGTTTTGGTCCGCGACACGCCGCACCCGACGCCCAAAACGCACTCCTAGTGCGTTTTGGTCACGCCGGGCGGGCGGGGGTCGGGACCCGAGCTGGCCGCGGGCGGGCAGGGTGTGACGGGGGTCACGCGCCGAGCGGGAGTGAAGGGGAGGGGCCACCCGTTGCAGTGAGCAGTAAAGCTGAGCGGACTAGACTCAAGTCTGTTGCTTCCGATACCAGAACGAAGAGGGGTTTCCCATGGCACGAGCGGTCGGCATCGACCTCGGCACCACCAACTCGGTCGTCGCCGTCCTCGAGGGCGGCGAGCCGACGGTCATCGCGAACGCCGAAGGGGCGCGCACGACTCCGTCAGTGGTGGCCTTCGCCAAGAACGGCGAGGTCCTCGTCGGCGAGGTCGCCAAGCGCCAGGCGGTGACCAACGTCGAGCGCACCGTCCGGTCGGTCAAGCGCCACATCGGCACCGACTGGACCGTGGAGATCGACGGCAAGGCATACACCCCGCAGGAGATCAGCGCGCGGGTGCTGCAGAAGCTGAAGCGGGACGCGGAGTCCTACCTCGGCGAGGAGGTCACCGACGCAGTGGTGACCGTTCCCGCCTACTTCTCCGACCACCAGCGGCAGGCCACCAAGGAGGCCGGGACGATCGCGGGGCTCAACGTGCTCCGGATCATCAACGAGCCGACGGCGGCCGCCCTCGCCTACGGGCTGGACAAGGGCGAGAAGGAACAGACCATCCTCGTCTTCGACCTCGGCGGCGGCACGTTCGACGTGTCCCTGCTGGAGATCGGTGAGGGCGTCATCGAGGTCAAGGCGACCTCCGGCGACACCCATCTCGGCGGCGACGACTGGGACCAGCGGGTCGTCGACCACCTGGTGAAGACCTTCTCCACCCAGAACGGCATCGACCTGTCCAAGGACAAGATGGCGATGCAGCGGCTGCGTGAGGCCGCGGAGAAGGCCAAGATCGAGCTCTCCGGTGGCCAGTCGACCACCATCAACCTGCCCTACATCACCGCCGGCGCCGACGGTCCGCTGCACATGGACGTCACCGTCACCCGCGCCGAGTTCCAGCGGATGACGCAGGACCTGCTCGACCGGGCCAAGGCGCCGTTCCAGCAGGCGATCAAGGACGCCAACATCTCGGTCGACGCCATCGACCACGTGGTGCTGGTGGGTGGCTCCACCCGGATGCCCGCCGTCACCGACCTGGTGCGCGAGCTGACCGGCGGCAAGGAGCCCAACAAGGGCGTCAACCCCGACGAGGTCGTGGCCGTGGGCGCGAGCCTGCAGGCCGGCGTGCTCCGCGGCGAGGTGAAGGACGTCCTGCTGCTCGACGTCACCCCGTTGTCCCTCGGCATCAAGACCAAGGGCGACATCATGACGAAGCTGATCGAGCGCAACACCACGATCCCGAGCAAGCGGTCGGAGATCTTCACCACGGCCGACGACAACCAGCCGTCGGTGCAGATCGAGGTGTTCCAGGGCGAGCGCGAGATGGTCGCCTACAACAAGAAGCTGGGCATGTTCGAGCTGACCGGTCTGCCGCCGGCGCCACGTGGCGTCCCGCAGATCGAGGTCACCTTCGACATCGACGCCAACGGCATCGTCAACGTCTCGGCGAAGGACCTCGGCACGAGCAAGCAGCAGTCGATGACGATCACCGGCGGCTCGGCGCTGCCGAAGGACGAGATCGACCGCATGATGCACGACGCCGACGCCCACGCCGAGGAGGACAAGAAGCGCCGCGAGGAGGCGGAGACCCGCAACCTCGCCGAGTCGCTGCAGTACCAGACCGAGAAGTTCTTGGCTGAGAACGGCGACAAGATCCCGGACGAGAAGAAGACCGAGCTCGGTGACGCACTTTCCGAGCTGCGCTCCTCGCTGGGTGGTAGCGATATCGAGTCGATCAAGTCGGCGCAGGAGAAGGTCTCGCGGATCTCGCAGGAGGTCGGTGGGTCGCTCTACGAGCAGGCACAGCAGGCTCAGCAGACGGCGGGTGCGCCGGGTGCCGGTGGTCCTGAGGACGCGGCCTCCTCGGCGCAGTCCGACGACGACGTCGTCGACGCCGAGATCGTCGACGAGCCGTCCGAGGGCGAGTCCGACACCGGCCCGAAGGCCTGAGACGCCGCCCGACCCGGATCTGGAGCTGACCGAGATGAGCACGAGCGATCGTCGCCGTCAACCCGACGAAGAACCGGAGCAGCCACGAATCGTGATCAGAGATAAGCGTCGTATCGACCCAGTGACAGGAGCCGTCCGGGACGCATCGGGCCAGCCGGCGGGGGATGACCCCGCCGGCCGGGCCGGTGCCGAGTCCGGCGACACCGCGGCGTGGTCGGCGGCTGACGCACCGCACCCCGACGATGCACCGGAGCTGGCCAGCCTGCGTGAGCAGCTGACCGAGCGGACCGCCGATCTGCAGCGGATCACGGCCGAATACGCCAACTACCGCAAGCGGGTCGACCGGGATCGTGCGCTGGTGTCCGAGGCCGCGACGGCCTCGGTCGTCGGTGCGCTGTTGCCGCTGCTCGACGACGTCGACCGCGCTGCCGAGCACGGCGACCTCACCGGTGCGTTCAAGGCCGTCGCCGAGCAGTTGCGGGCGACGCTGGGCAAGCTCGGCCTCGTCGACTTCGGCGAGGTCGGCGACCCGTTCGACCCGACCCGGCACGAGGCGGTCATGCACTCGACCAGCCCGGACGTGACCGAGCCGAGCTGTGTGCAGGTGATGCGCCGTGGCTACCAGCTCGGCGAGCGCCTGTTGCGTCCCGCCATGGTCGCCGTCGCCGAGCCGGAAGGGCCGGTCGTTTCCGACTCCGTGCCGGAGGCGACAGCCGACGGCCCGCCCGACGGCGCAGACGAAAGCGACAGACCAGACCAACGATGAACCCGAGGAGGTGACGTCCGATGAGCACCAAGGACTTCCTGGAGAAGGACTATTACGCCGCGTTGGGCGTCACCAAGGACGCCAGCCAGGCTGACATCAAGAAGGCCTACCGCAAGCTGGCCCGCGAGTTGCACCCGGACAAGAACCCGGGCGACGCGAAGGCCGAAACGCGGTTCAAGGAGGTCTCCGAGGCCCACGGCGTCCTCTCCGACGAGAAGCGGCGCAAGGAGTACGACGACGCCCGGTCGCTGTTCGGCGCGGGCGGATTCCCGAGCGGCGGGTTCCCCAACGGCACCGCGGGCGGAACCGGTGGCGGTGCGCCGTTCGACTTCGGCGACCTGTTCTCCGGTGCCGGGACCGCCAGCAGCGGTGGCGGTGGTGCTGGCGGGATCGGCGACGTCCTCGGCGGCCTCTTCGGCGGTCGGGGTGGCACCCGGACCCGGACCCGGCCGGCTCGCGGCAACGATCTCGAGACCGAGGTCACGCTCGACTTCGACGAAGCCGTCGCCGGTGTCACCGTGCCGCTGCGGCTGTCGAGTCCGCACACCTGCCCGACGTGTCACGGCAACGGCGCCAGGCCCGGCACCACGCCCCATACCTGCCCGGTGTGCGGCGGGATCGGCCTGACCACCCGCAACCAGGGTGCGTTCGCCTTCAGCGAGCCGTGCCGCGAATGCCGCGGGACGGGCCAGATCATCGACGACCCGTGCCCGGACTGCAAGGGCAGCGGCATTGTCACCGGGACCCGCACCATCACGGTGCGCATCCCGGCCGGCGTGAAGGACGCTCAGCGGATCCGGATCGCCGGTCGCGGTGTGCCCGGCGAACGCGGCGGCCCGGCCGGTGACCTGTTCGTCGTCGTCCACGTCCGCCGGCACAACCTCTTCGGCCGCAGCGGCGACAACCTCACTCTCACCCTGCCGGTGACCTTCCCGGAGGCCGCCCTCGGTACGACGGTGAAGGTCCCGACTCTCGACGGCTCGGTGTCGCTGAAGCTGCCGGCGGGCACGGCCAACGGCCGCACGTTCCGGGTCAAGGGCAAGGGCGTCGCCGGCAAGAGCGGCGCCGGTGACCTGCTCGTCACCGTGCAGGTCGCCGTACCGAAAAAGCTGTCGAAGGGCGCCAAGGAAGCTCTTGCCGCCTACGCCGAGGCGCAGTCGGACGACCCGCGCCCGCACGTCACGTCGAGGGTGACTGAGAAATGACGCAGTACTTCGGCGGGCCGGGCCGGGTGCCGGACGACGCGCCGGTCTTCGTCATCTCGGTGGCCGCCGAACTCGCCGGGTTGCATCCGCAGACCCTCCGCCAGTACGACCGGCTCGGCCTGGTCAACCCGGGCCGCACCCCGGCCGGCGGCCGGCGCTACTCGGCCCGCGACATCGTGCTGCTCCGTGAGGTGCAGCGGCTGTCGCAGGAGAGCGGCGTCAACCTCGCCGGAGTGAAACGCATCATCGAACTGGAATCGGTCGTAGCTGACCTGCAGGAACGGGTGCGCGAGCTGACCGAGGCGCTGGCACTCGCCGAGCAGCAGGCGGTCGCGGCCGAGGCTGCCGTCCACGCGTCCTACCGCCGCGACCTCGTTCCGGTGCAGGACACGGCGCTGACGGTCTGGCGTCCGCAGCGCCGCCGGTAAATACCGCGACGCAGACCAATATGAAGAGATCGACCACGGGGAGATAGAAGACAACAGCATGGATGCGAACAAGCTCACCACCAAGAGTCAGGAAGCGCTGGCCGCGGCCGTGCGGCTCGCTGCCGAGCGCGGCAACCCCGACGTCGAGCCGGCCCACCTGCTGAGCGCGCTGGTCGCGCAGACCGACGGCACCACCGCACCGCTGCTGCAGGCGGTCGGGATCGAGCCGGCGCGGGGCCGTTCCGAGGCCGACGCGCTGTTGGCCCGGCTGCCGAGTGTGAGCGGGTCCACCGTCGGTGCTCCGCAGACCTCCCGCAACACCCTGCAGGTGCTCAACGCCGCCGAGCGTTCGGCAGAGCAGCACCACGACGAATACCTGTCCACCGAGCACCTTCTCGTCGGCCTGGCCACAGCCGGCGGTCCGGTCGCGACCGCGCTCACGGCGCTCGGCGCAACCCCCGACGCACTCGACGAGGCGTTCGGCGCAATCCGCGGATCCCGGCGGGTCACCTCGCCCGACCCGGAATCCACCTACCAATCGTTGGAGAAGTACGGCGTCGACCTCACCGCCGCCGCCCGCGCCGGCAAGCTCGACCCGGTCGTCGGACGCGACACCGAGATCCGCCGCGTGGTGCAGGTGCTGTCCCGGCGTACCAAGAACAACCCGGTGCTCATCGGTGAGCCCGGCGTCGGCAAGACCGCGATCGTGGAAGGGCTGGCGCAGCGCGTCATCGGCGGCGACGTCCCGGAATCCCTGCGTGGCAAGAAGATCGTCGCGCTGGATCTCGGCGCGATGGTGGCCGGCGCGAAGTTCCGCGGCGAGTTCGAGGAGCGGCTCAAGGCCGTCCTCGCCGAGATCAAGGACTCCGACGGCGAGATCGTCACCTTCATCGACGAGTTGCACACCGTCGTCGGTGCCGGCGCCTCCGGCGACAGCTCGATGGACGCCGGCAACATGCTCAAGCCGATGCTGGCGCGCGGCGAGCTGCGCATGGTCGGGGCGACGACGCTCGACGAATACCGCCAGCACATCGAGAAGGACCCGGCGCTGGAGCGACGGTTCCAGCCGGTGCTGGTCGGGGAGCCGAGCGTCGAGGACACCATCGGGATCCTGCGCGGGCTCAAGGAGCGCTACGAGGTGCACCACGGCGTCCGCATCACCGACGCCGCCCTGGTGGCCGCCGCCACCATGTCCGATCGCTACGTCACCGCGCGGTTCCTGCCGGACAAGGCGATCGACCTGGTCGACGAGGCCGCGTCCCGGCTGCGGATGGAGATCGACTCGCGGCCGGTCGAGGTCGACGAGGTCGAACGCGCCGTACGCCGACTCGAGATCGAGGAGATGGCGCTGGAGAAGGAGGACGACGACGCCTCCCGGGAGCGCCTGGAGCGGCTGCGCGCAGACCTCGCCGACAAGCGGGAGCAGCTCGAGGCGCTCACCGCGCGCTGGCAGCAGGAGAAGAAGGCGATCGACGAGATCCGCGCCGTCAAGGAGGAGCTCGAGGAGGCCCGCGGCGAGGAAGAACGCGCCGAGCGCGACGGAGAGCTGGGGCGGGCCGCCGAGCTGCGCTACGGCCGGATCCCCACGTTGCAGCGGACGCTCGACGAGGCCTCGCACGCCGTACCGACCGAGGGCGCGATGCTCAAGGAGGAGGTCGGCCCCGACGACGTCGCCGACGTCGTCAGTTCGTGGACCGGAATCCCCGCCGGCCGGCTGTTGGAGGGCGAGACCGCCAAGCTGCTGCGCATGGAGGAGGTCATCGGCTCCCGGGTGGTCGGCCAGGTCGCGGCGGTCCGGGCCGTCTCCGACGCCGTACGCCGGGCCCGCGCCGGTGTGGCCGACCCCGACCGCCCGACCGGGTCGTTCCTCTTCCTCGGGCCCACCGGCGTCGGCAAGACCGAATTGGCCAAGGCGCTCGCGGAGTTCCTCTTCGACGACGAGCGCGCGATGGTGCGTATCGACATGAGCGAGTACGCCGAGAAGCACTCGGTGGCCCGGCTGGTCGGCGCGCCCCCGGGCTACGTCGGCTACGAGCAGGGTGGTCAGCTCACCGAGGCCGTCCGGCGCCGCCCGTACACCGTCGTGCTGCTCGACGAGGTCGAGAAGGCCCACCAGGACGTCTTCGACGTACTGCTGCAGGTGCTCGACGACGGCCGGCTCACCGACGGACAAGGTCGCACCGTCGACTTCCGCAACGCGATCCTGATCCTCACCTCCAACCTCGGATCGCAGATCATCGCCGACCCGGCGCTGTCCGACGCGGGCAAGCACGACGCGGTGATGGGAGTCGTCCGGTCGCATTTCAAGCCGGAGTTCCTCAACCGGCTCGACGACGTCGTGGTCTTCGAGTCATTGGGCAGCGACGAGCTCACCGCGATCGTCGACATCCAGATCGCCGCGCTGGCGCGGCGACTGGCCGCCCGCCGGCTCACGCTCACGGTCACCGACCCCGCCCGGGAATGGCTGGCGCTGAACGGGTTCGACCCGGTCTACGGCGCCCGCCCGCTCCGGCGGCTGGTGCAGTCGGCCATCGGTGACTCGCTCGCCCGCGAGCTGCTGGCCGGCGAGGTGCGCGACGGCGACGAGGTCATCGTCGACCTCGGTGCCGACGAGATGTCGTTGACGGTCCAGCCGGCGGTCACGACCACGGTGTGACGGGCCGCTCCCGCGGCGTGCCGTCGACGATGACATCGCATCTCTCGTGGAAGAACGCGAGATGGCCGGCCACGGCCGACGATTCGTCGAGCGGATCCTCGTAGCACCACACCAGGTCCGTGCCGGCGGCGCCGGCCTCCGGCACGGACCAGTACGTCGCTGCGCCCTTGTAGGGGCACCAGGTGTGCTTCGAGCTCGGTTCCAGGTCGGCGACCACGTCGTCGCGTGGCAGGTAGTAGCGCACCGGAAGCATCGTCTCGAGGAGCAGCCGCGGACGGGTCGTGTCGGCGAGGACCCGGCCGTCGAGTAGCAGCTGGACGTGCCGGGACGAGTGGCGGACGTCGATGCGGTGGAACGGATCCCGCGGATGGCCGACGATTTCGTCGTCCTCCTCGCGCCAGGTGTCGAACCCGGCGAAGTCGAGGATGAGGTAGCCGGCGAGGTCGGGATCGCTCGGCCGGAAGGCTTCGACCCTGCGCTCTTCGCGCACCCGGATGTCGACCGGATCTCCGTCCGTGCTGTGTACGGCGAACGGGATCCGCGGGTCGAGCACCGGGAGCCGGGTCACGTCCGGGATCGAGAATCCGGCCGGTTCCCCGGTCTCGGACGGTGGCGAGACGGGGGCGACCAGCTCCGCGTAGACGTCCTCGGCCGGCACGGCGTACGTCGGCGTGACCCGTCGTGGCTCCCACACCAGCACCGCGCGGTCGCTGTCGACGACGACCTCGTCGGCCACCATCCCCCGCACCCGCCGCTGCGTCGGCTCGTAGCGCAGGGCGCCGATCTGCTGCCCCAGGACATTCTGTAGCCGCATACCCATCGCGACCTCCCCGGTCTGTCGCCCTCAGACTGCCGATCGCCCGGACGGCGCGGGCCTGTTTGGCAAGATCGGGTGGCATAACGTAGCTGTCATGGCCAACTGGACGAGCGGAAACATCCCCGACCAGACCGGGCGGACCGTGGTGGTCACCGGTGCGAACAGCGGCCTCGGCGCGGTGACCGCGACCGAACTCGCCCGGGCCGGTGCCCACGTCGTCGTGGCCTGCCGGGACACCGCCAAGGGCGAGCGTGCCGCCGCCGCGATGCCCGGGAGCACCGAGGTCCGCCGGCTCGACCTGGCCGACCTGGCGTCGGTGCGGGAGTTCGCGGCCGGCATGCCTGAGATCGCCGTACTCGTCAACAACGCCGGCGTCATGGCCACGCCGCTGCGCCGGACCGCGGACGGCTTCGAACTGCAGATCGGCACCAACCACCTCGGGCACTTCGCGCTGACCGGTCTGCTGCTGGACCGGATCACCGACCGGGTCGTCACGGTGTCGAGCAGCGGGCACCGCATGGGACACATCCGCATCGACGATCTCAACTGGGACCACGGGCGCTACAGCCGGTGGGGCGCCTACGGGCAGGCCAAGCTCGCCAACCTCCTCTTTACCTACGAACTGCAACGTCGGCTCGCGGCGGCCGGCTCCAGCCGGTCGGCGATGGCCGCCCATCCCGGCTACGTCGCCACCAATCTGCAGACCCACACCGAGTCGATCCAGAGCACGATGATGAGCCTGTCCAACCGCGTCTTCGCACAGAGCGCGCAGATGGGTGCGCTGCCGACGCTCTACGCCGCCACCGTCGCCGACCTTCCCGGCGGCTCGTACGTCGGTCCTGACGCGTGGTTCGAGCAGCGCGGCTACCCCAAGATCGTGCAGTCGAGCAGCCGCTCGCACGATACGGCGACCGCGGAGCGGCTCTGGACGTTGTCCGAGAACCTCACCGGCGTCACCTTCGAGATCGGCTGACGCCGGCTCGCCCCACGAAGCCGCGTTGATCTCAGTCCTGCGCGGCCAGGCCGACGATGTGACCCTGCGGGTCGGCGATGAGCGCGAACGTCACACCCGGCACCTTGGTCGGCTGCTGCACCACGGAGCCACCGAGCCGGACCGCGTCGTCGACCGACTTGGCCATGTCGGTGACACCGACGAAGAAGGTAACCAGATCGCCGTGGTCCTGCGGCGGACCGATCGCCGTGAAGAGGGCATTGGGTACGCCGGTGTCGACGAAGGAGTAGCCGGGAAAAGCGCCTTCCTGCGGGTATTTCCAGCCGAACAGCTCACCGAAGAACGCCCTGGTGGCGTCTGGATCGCTCGACCGGATCTCGGCGTGCACGACGGGATGACTCATGATGATCTCCGCTCTCCGCGGGCCCCCCGACGGCGCCCGTCACTTATCCGACGGGTGAGCAGTCGCCGGATCGACAGGACCCGGGAAGGTCAGCGGGCGATCCAGCCCCGCTCGGCCAGCGAATCGACGAAGCGGTGGTAGCTCCGCTCGAGGGCGTCCCGCTCGGCCGGGTCCGGCTCGACCAAGTCGCCCGCCGCAACCATGGCGGTGCTCGCCGCGGCCAGGTCGCGGTGCACGCTGCCTGCGGCGGCGAGGAGTGCGGCACCGAATGCGGTGTCGGCGTTCGCGGCGACGCGCAACGGCATGCCGAGCACCGTCGCGCGGATCCGTGACCAGAGCGGGCTGCGGCTGCCGCCGCCGGCGGCCGACATCGGCGGCTCGACCAGGATGCCGAGCGAGCGGACCCGGTCGATGCCGAGCCGTTCGAGGAATGCCACTCCTTCCAACGCCGCACGGTGCCGCTCGACCTCGTCGGCGGGCGATCCGACGGTGAAGCCCCGCGCCTGCCCACTGATGAACGGGAACCGCTCGCCATCACGCCGCAACGGATAGCTGACGACCGAGGCCGGTCCGGCCGCGGCCGCCGCGTCGTCCAGTGATGCCCGCCGGTCCGCCGGGATGTCGGCGAGCGCCTCGCCGCCGGTGTTGGACGCGCCGCCGGGGAGCCACCACCCGTCCGGGTGACGGTGGCTGTAGAGCGCCCCGGTCGGGTCGGTGACCAGTTCCTCGGTCACGCCTTTCAGCACGTACGTGGTGCCGAGTACGCCGACGAACTGGCCGGGCCGCACGGCCCCGCAGGCCAGCTGGCCCGCGCACCCGTCGGTCATGCCGAGCCGTAGCTCGCAGCCGACCGGCAGCCCGGTCTCGGCGGCCGCCTCCGCCGACACCGTGCCCACCGGAGTGGTCGGGGCGGACACCGGGGGAAGCCAGTCCGGGTCGACGCCGAGCGCTTCGAAGGCCTCGCCGGCCCACTCGCCGACGCGGGGGTCGTAGCCGCTCTTCAGCGCGTGGCTCCAGTCGGCCGGGACCGGCGCTCCGGTGAGCGCCCAGCCGATCAGGTCCGGGGTGTGCAGGACCCGCCACACCGGGTGCTCATAACTCTGCTTCGCGATCCAGCCGATCCGGCCCAGCGCGGCGGTCGGGGAGACCGCCAGTCCGAGGCGGGCCCACCGCTCGCGGCCGGCCTCCTGCGCGATCGCGTTCTGCTTCCCCGCGCGCCGGTCGTCGTACATCAGGGCGGGGCCGACCGGCCTGCCGGCGCGGTCGACGGAAACGATCGTGCCGGAGGTCGCCGCGACGGCGACCGCCCGCACCTCGCGACCGCGCTGGGGTAGCGCCGACGTCGCCTCCCGTAGCGCCGTACGGACCGCGGGCCACCAGGTAGTCGCGTCCTGCTCGCTCCGCCCATCGCCGGGGCGCACCGGGTCGGGGAGTGGGGCGGAGCCGGTCGACATGACGGTGCCGTCGGCGGTCACGATGCTCACCCGGACCGCCGCGGTCGCGACGTCGATCCCCGCCACGACCCCGTCGGTCTCGATCACGCCGTGTCCCTCAAGGGTCGCGTCCCGCCGTCGGTCGATGTGACGTTGCGGTCCACGATGCTAAGTCGTGGGGGCGATGTGGACAGCCTCAGGTGGGCATGTGAGGGTGGCGATATATCACGCTGCGCGTGAAGTTGACCTGGCCGCCGGTGAGGAAGGACGTGCCGTAGTGCCCTCAGAGACCTCCGGCCTACGGGCCGTAGTCTTCGACCTGGACGGCGTACTCGTCGACAGTGAGCATCTCTGGGAAGAGATGTGGGCCCGGTACGCCGCCCGGCACGACACGACCTGGACCGCCGAGCACACCTCCGCGGTGCAGGGGATGAGCGCTCCGGAGTGGGCTGCCTATCTCGCGGACGTCGCCGGCGGAGCCGAATCCGCCGAGCAGGTGGAGGCCGCGGTCGTCGACGAGATGGTCGATGCACTCGCCGCCGGCCGGTCACCGCTACTGCCTGGCGCCCGGGTGATGGTGCGCGACGTCAGTGACCGGGTGCCGATCGCGCTGGCCTCATCGGCGCCGCGCCGGCTGATCGACGCCGTGCTCGAGACCCACGACCTCGTCGCCGACTTCACCGCCACCGTCTCCAGCGCGGAGGTGCCGCGGGGCAAGCCGAGCCCGGACGTCTACCTCGAGGCCGCCCGCCGCCTCGGTACGCCGCCGACGGACTGCGTGGGCGTCGAAGATTCCAGCAACGGGATCCGCGCCGTGCACGCGGCGGGCATGACCGTCGTCGCGTTCCCTAACCCGACCTATCCGCCGAAGCCCGACGCGCTCGCGTTGGCCGACCAGGTCGCCGCCGATCTCGAGGACGTACGGAGCAGGCTGCTCGCGCTCGTCGCGGCGCCGACCGCCGCCGAGGACCGGCGATGACCTTGCTCGGCACGGCCGAGACGTTCAAGGCCGACTGGGTCGACGGCCTGGTGTCGGCGTACGGCCGCACCGTGCGCCGGGTGCCGGACGCCTTCGGCGTGGTCGGCCGGCACGTGCCGCGTCCCGGCAAGGTGGCCGTGATCATCGGTGGCGGATGCGGGCACTACCCGGCGTTCGCCGGGCTGGTCGGCGAGGGCCTCGCCGACGCCGCCGTCATCGGCGACGTCTTCACCAGCCCCAGCGCCGAGCAGGTCTACCGCACCGCGCGGGCCGCTGACGGCGGCGCCGGTGTGCTGTTCAGTTTCGGCAACTACGCCGGGGACATCATGCATTTCGGTCTCGCCGGACGACGGCTCGCCGGTGAGGGAATCGACAACCGCACGGTGCTGGTGACCGACGACGTTGCCACCGGTTCGGCCGAACACACCGACGACCGGCGCGGGGTCGCCGGCGGACTGTTCGTCTTCAAGGTCGCCGGCGCGGCCGCCGAGCGCGGCGAGGACCTGGCCGGCGTGGAGGCCGCGGCCCGCAAGGCCAACGCGGCCACCCGCACCTTTGGCATCGCGTTCGACGGGTGCACGCTTCCCGGCCAGACCGAGCCGCTGTTCACGGTGGACGCCGGCCACATGGAGCTCGGCCTCGGGATCCACGGCGAGCCGGGTGTCCGGACGGCCGAGCGGGTGGGCGCCGACGAGATCGCCGACATCCTCGTCGACGCGGTGCTCGCCGAGCTCCCCGACGTGGGTGACGGGCGGGTCGCCGTCGTCGTCAACGGCCTCGGGCGCACCAAGTACGAGGAGCTGTTCGTCTGTTACGGGCAGATCCACCGTCGCCTCGCGGCCGCCGGGCTGCGGCCGCACCGGCCGGAGGTCGGGGAGTTCGTCACCTCGCTGGACATGGCCGGGCTCTCGCTGTCGCTGATGGTTCTCGACGACGAACTCGCCACCCTCTACGACGCCCCGTGCGACACCCCGGCATTCCGGTCGGTCGCGCCGCATTCCGTCGCCGACACCGCGGACGATCTGCCGGCCGCGGCTCCGGCGCCGGGCGACGCTGTAGAGATCCCCGCGGCAGGCGGCGGGATCGCCGGCGACCTGCTTGCTGCGGCCCTCGAGGCGGTGCAGAAGGAAGAGGACAACCTCGGGCGGCTCGACGCGGTTGCCGGAGACGGCGACCACGGCCTGGGCATGGTGCGCGGGCTGCGCGGAGCGCTGGCCGCCGCGCGATCCAGCGGCGTCGACGGCGACGACGCCTCGTCGGTCGGCTCCGCACTGTTGGCGGCGGGAACGGCGATGGCCGACGCCGCCGGCGGTGCGTCCGGCGCGCTCTACGGAGTGCTGCTCACCGAGATCGGCTCCGCACTGGCCCGGTCCGGTGAGCGCGACGTGACGCTTCCGCTGCTCACCGACGCCGTCGACGCGGCGTACGACGCGGTCGTCGAACTCGGCGGGGCGAAGGTCGGTGACAAGACGATGCTCGACGCGCTGGACCCGTTCCGGCGGGCGCTGCGCGAGCAGGCCGGCGCGTCGGTCGCGCAGGCATGGCCGGTCGCCGCCGACGCCGCCGCCGACGCGGCCGCCGCCACCGCGGGCATGGTGGCGAAGACCGGGCGCGCGGCGCGGCTGGGCGATCGGGGTCGCGGCAGCCCCGACCCGGGAGCGACGTCGCTGGCAGTGATCGCGGAGGCCACCGCCACGGTGCTCGCCGCCCGCTGCGGCACATCGGCAGGGAACCCGTCCGAGGAGGCACAGGCATGAGTGGCATGCGGATCGCGATCGGCGCCGACAACGCCGGCGTGCAGCTGAAGAACGTCCTGCGTGACCAGCTACGCGACGACCCACGGGTCGGCGAGGTCCGCGACGTCGGCGTACCCGACGAGGCCGACTCGACCGACTACCCGCTGGTCGCGCTGGATGCGGCCCGGGCCGTCGCCCAGGGCGAGGTGGACCGGGCGATCCTGATCTGCGGCACCGGAATCGGCATGTGCATCTCGGCGAACAAGGTTCCCGGGGTGCGGGCCACCGTCGCGCACGACTCCTACTCCGCCGAGCGTTCGATCAAGTCCAACGACTGCCAGGTGCTCACCATGGGCGCCCGGGTGATCGGGCCGGAGCTCGCCAAGAAGATCGTCGGGGAGTGGGTCGGCTACGCGTTCGACCCGTCGTCGGCGAGCGCCGCCAAGGTCGCGCACATCGTCGACTACGAAGAGGGACAGCGCACCGACGCGTCCCGCTGATCATCACCCGGAGGAGAAGTCGGTTGCGAGTCCTCACCGCCGGCGACCAGTTCGTCAGCAACGCCCTGCTCGCCGCCGCCCTGCGCGCCGAGCTGGGCGAGACGAAGCTGGACATTGCCGAACTCACTCTGCCCTGGCCGCACGAGCCGTTCGGGCCGGTCGGCAATGTCCACGAGGCGAGCGGCACCGAGGAGCAGTTGATCGAGGCGCTCGGCAATGCCGAGGCGGTGGCGACCGAGATGGCGCCGTTCACCGACCGCGTCTTCGCCGCGGACCCGGAGCTACGGCTGGTGGCGGTGGCACGCGGAGGCCCGGTCAACGTCGACCTCGCCGCGGCCACCAGACACGGCGTCGCGGTCACGTTCACCCCGGGCCGCAATGCGGCCGCCGCCGCCGAATTCGCCGTGGGGCTGATGCTCGCCGCGATGCGCAAGATCACGCTCTCGGACACCTGCCTGAAGGCCGGCCAGTGGCGCGGCGACCTCTACGCCTACGACGAGGCGGGCACGGAACTCGACGGCAGCACGGTCGGGCTGGTCGGCTACGGCGCGATCGGGCGGATCGTCGCCCGGGTGCTGACCGCGTTCGGCGCCCACGTCCTCGTCGCCGACCCTTACGCCGACCCGGCCGGGATCGCCGCCGACGGAGTCGAACTCGTCGAGCTCGACGACCTGCTGCGGCGCAGCCGCGTGGTCAGCCTGCACGCCCGGCTCACCGAGTCGACGCGCAACCTCATCGACGCCGACAAGCTCGCGCTGCTCCCCGCAGACGCCGTGCTGGTCAACACCGCCCGCGGCGGCCTGCTCGACTACGCCGCCGTGACCGACGCGCTGCGGGCCGGCCGGCTCGGCGCGCTCGCGCTCGACGTCTACGACGTCGAACCGCCGCCGGCGGACTGGCCGCTGCGCGACTTCCCGAACGTCGTCGCCACCTCGCACCTGGCCGGCGCCACGCGCGAAACGGCCGAGCGCGCGGCGCGGATCGTCGCCGCTGAGGTCGGGCGGCTCGCCCGCGGTGAGCCGCTGCGGCACCTCGCCAACCCGGACGTCGGAGCCGGCCCGGCATGATCATCGGTGTCGATGCCGGCACCTCGGTCACCAAGGCGGCCGCCTTCGACCGGGCCGGCCGGGCCGTCGCCGCGGCCAGCCAACCGACCCGCCTCCTGCGGCCCGCGCCAGGTCAGGCCGAACAGGACCTCGACGAGGTCGTCGACACCGTCGCGGCCGTGGTCAAGGAGGTCGCGGCGGCCCTGCCCGAACCGGTTACCGCCCTTGCCCTCACCGGCCAGGGCGACGGGCTGTGGCTCCGTGACGCCGACGGGCACGCCACCCGGCCGCCGATCTCCTGGCTGGACGGCCGGGCCGGTCCGCTGCTCGAACGCTGGCGGTCCGACGGAATCGTTGACGAGGTCTACCGCCGAACCGGGTCGGGGATGTTCCCGGGCTGCCACGGCCCGTTGCTCGCGACTCTGGCGGCCGAGGAACCCGCCGCGCTCGACCGCGCGGTCGTCGCCGGCTACTGCACCGACGCGATCGCGCAGCGGCTCACCGGCACGATCACCGTCGACGCCTCCGACGCGTCGCTGCCGTTCCTCGACGTCGAAAGCCGTCGCTACGACGCCGCGGCGATCGCCGCCTGCGGACTCGCCGACCTGACCAGGCTGCTTCCCGCTCCCGCACCATCCGGCACGGTGCTGCATCTCGACCGGCGCGGTGCGGCGCTGCTCGACCTACCCTTCGGGCTCCCGGTGACCTGCGGGCCGTTCGACCTGCCGGCCTGTGCGTTGGGCAGCGGGATCGCCGAACCGGGCGAGGGCCTGCTCACGATCGGGACGACGCTGGCTTGCCAGGTGCTGACCGACGCCGTCGACATCGACCCCGGCCGGGAGCCGGCCGGCATGTTCCTGTGTGTGCCCGACCCGCGCCGGTGGCTGCGCGCGATGCCGGCGATGGTCGGGACGGCGAGCCTCGAGTGGCTGCTCGATCTGCTCGGTCTCGGTGTCGCCGACCTGGGTCCGCTGCTCGCGGACAGTCCGCCCGGCGCCCGCGGCGTGTCCGCGCTCCCGTTCCTGTCGCCGTCCGGCGAGCGGGCGCCGTTCGTCGACACCCGGGCGCGCGCGCAGGTCGGCGGGGTGTCGCTGGAGTCCAGCCGCGCGGACATCGTGCGGGCTGTCTGCGAAGGCATCGCCTTCGCGGCACGGCACTGCCTGGAGGAGGCCGGGCTGGCCGGACGGCTGGCAGTCTGCGGCGGCGGCACCGCCTCCGCGCCCTGGACGCAGGTGTTCGCCGACGTGATCGGCCGGCCGTTGCACGTCCCGGCCGAACCGGAGGTCGGTGCCCGTGGCGCCGTCATGGTGGCCTGGGCCGCGCTCGGCGAGCCGGTCGACGAGCAGGAGTGGCGGGCCGGATCGCGCACCGTCGCGCCCCGGTCCGAGACACGGGACAGCTACGACGAGGCCTACCTGCGCTACCGCCGCACACTGGCCACCGTGCGTCCACTGTGGCGGGAGTGACTGGAGTACACGCCCTTCGGCGTCGGCGGTTATTCGGTGGATCGGCCCGATTCGTCGGACGCCTGCGCATGGCGATGCTTCCGTGCGACGCTGGTTTTCTACTGGGGAGTTGCCATGTCAGAGCCTGGATCGCCGCCCTCGGACGCGCCGCAGCCGAGCGAGTCGCACGAGCCGGAGAAGTCCGACACCGGGCTGCCGACCGCGGAAGCGTCGACGCCCGACGACGCCGGTTCGATGTCGGCCGACGCAGACCCCGGTTCGGCGCCGCCCGCTGAGGCGGTCGGTACGGCGGTCCCCGAAGGTGGCGCGGGCTACCCGGCCCAGGCGCCCTACGGTGCCTACCCGGGCCCGACCGGTCCACTCGGTGAGACGCGCAAGATCGGCATGAGCATCCTGCTGGCGATCGTGACGCTGGGGATCTACTGCTTCTACTGGGTCTACCAGACCCAGAAGGAAGTCAAGGACCACAGCGGAATCGGCGTCGGCGGCGGTTTGGGTCTGCTGCTGTACTTCCTCATCGGCATCGTCACCGTGTTCCTGGTGCCGGCCGAGATCAACGAGATGATGCGGTTGACCGGTCGGGAGAGCAAGGTGTCCGGCCTGACCGGGTTCTGGATGCTGATCCCGCTCGCCGGCCCGTTCATCTGGTTCCCGAAGGTGCAGGGACAGCTCAACGAGTACTGGGAGTCGCTCGGGGCGCCCCCGCCCTAGTCGGCGCGCCGGTGACCGGTGCTGCACGGGCGGGGTCGTTCATGCCAAGCTGTTCCGACCCCGTTCCGACTGGGCGACCGCCCGCCACGAGGAGGACACCGTGACCGGCTACGGCTCTGGCTCGCAGGACGACCCGGACCGGCGTGGAGACGATCCGGCGCAGTACCCCAACGCGCCGACGCCGCCGCCGTCAGGGGGTACGCCGCCGCCGGCCGGCCAGGGTCCGCCGCCGGGGCAGTACCCGCCGCCCGGCCAATACCCGCCGCCGGGGCAGTACCCCCCGCCCGGCCAATACCCACCGCCGGGGCAGTACCCGCCGCCCGGCGAGTATCCGCAGGGTCAGACACCCCCGCCCGGTCAGTACCCGCAGGGGCAGTACGGGGGCTACGGCCAGCGGCCGCCTGCTCCGACCCCGCTCGACATGCCCAAGGAAGTCAACTGGGCATCGGCTCTGATGATCATCACCGCGCTTGTCGGGCTGATCACGGCGATCGTCCAGCTGGCGGACCGGACCGGGTTCATCAACGCGATCCGCAATGCCAACACGTCCTACACCGATGCCCAGATCAACTCGGCCTACAACGTCGCCCGGGCGATCGCGATCGTCGTCGGCATCGTGTTCACCGCGCTCTACGTGCTGCTCGCGCTGCAGGTCCGTCGAGGCCGGAACTGGGCGCGGATCGTCACCACGGTCCTGCTCGGGCTGGGGATCGTCGGCGGGCTGTCGGGGCTCGCAGGTGCCGGCCCCGGGACGACGAAGGGCCTGGGGATCATCAGCCTGCTTGTCGACATCGCCATCGTCGTACTGCTGTGGCTCAAGCCGTCGACCGACTTCTTCAACTCCCGGCGCCGACCGCGCTACTGACCGGTCACCGACCGGCGGGCGCGGTCCGCGTCAGACCTTGTTCTTCACGCACTGGGTGAGCTCACTCTGACTCGGAGAGTGGCCCAGCTTGGTCTTGCAGTCGCTGTAGAGGTGGTACGAGAGCACCAGCAGCACCACCGACACGACCAGGCCGAGTGCGCCGAGGACGATCCCGGCGATCGCAAAGCCCCGCTTGTCGGCGATGCCCCGTTTGACCTGGCGGAAGGCGAGGATCCCGAAGACGAGGCCGAGCAGGCCGGCGATCACGCTGATGAAGACCGACCGGAACAGGAAGACGCCGGCGAGCGACACCACGCCGAGCAACATCGCGGCGACCGGCATCCCGTTACGGGGTGGCGGCCGGTCTGCGGTGTCGTCCTCAGGCCAAGCCGGCCCGTCGCGCTCGTCGCTCACGGATCGCTCCTCGGCACTAGCCCCTGGACTGTGGCCACGATGATAAGGCGTCGACCGCTTGACGGCGCGGCGGGCAGTATGGCGGCGTGATCACGCCGGTCCCGCCCGCCCGCGGCCTGCGCCTGTCGTGGGAGCAGGTGCCGGCCCCGGTCCGGGCCTCGATCGAGGCGGAGATCGGCGGCCGGGTGGCTGTCGCCGTGACTCAGCCGAGCGGTTTCTCCCCGGGACTCGCCGCCCGCGTCACGCTCGATGACGGTCGGCGGGTGTTCGTCAAGGCGCTGAGCAGTGCTCAGAACCGCCATTCGCCCGATCTGCACCGCACGGAGGCCCGGATCACGACGGCCCTGCCGCCCGATGTGCCCGTCCCGCGGCTGCTCGGCGTCCACGACGACGGGGAGTGGGTCGCGCTGATCTACGAGGACATCGAGGGCCGGCACCCCACGCTGCCCTGGCGTCCCGACGAACTGGCCGACGTGCTGGACGCGGTGACCGACCTGCACGAGTCGCTGACTCCTTGCCCGGTCTCCGACGCTAGGACCGTCGAGGACGAACCAGGTCTCTTTTGCGGCTGGCGGTCGTTGTACGACCGGACCCCGGCCACGCTCGACGACTGGTCGCGGGCGCACCTCGAGCGGCTCGTCGCCCTGGAAGACCGGTGGGTCGACGTCGCCGCCGGCGACACGCTGCTGCACCTCGATCTGCGTGCGGACAACCTGCTCATCCGCTCCGACGGCACAGTCGCCTTCGTCGACTGGCCGCATGCCCGCCGCGGCGCGCCGGTCCTCGACGTCCTCGGCCTCGCGCCCAGCGTGGGCATGCAGGGCGGCCCCGATCTCGACTGGCTGCTCGCCCGCCACCGATCGGCGGCCGCTGCCGACCCGGACGTCGTCCTCGTGCTTCTCGCGGCGATCGCCGGACTCTTCACCCACAGCTCGCTGAGACCGGCTCCGCCGGGGCTCCCGACGGTGCGCGCGTTCCAGGCCGGGCAGGCCCGGATCGCCCGGCACTGGCTCGCTGCTCGCCTCGCCGGGTGAGGAACCCGCCCGCCTAGGCTGGGGCAGTGGACAGCGGCGCGGAGAGGGAGCGATGACGCCAGAGGAGAGTCGACTCACCCAGCGGGGGGTGGCGATCGTCGCCGCCCACCTTCGGGGTGATCAGGCCGGGCGCGACATCCTCGTCGAGCAGTTCGTCGAGGCCGGGATGTTTCCGCGCCTCGCAGACGCCTTCACCTACGCCGGGATCGTCGCCGTCGATCTCGCGGCGACCGCCTTGGAGGAGCCGTTCGAATCGCTCCTGCGTGAGGTGGTCGCCCAGCCGGACGTGAAGCTGGTGCCCGGGGGCCGCCCGCCGTGGGCCAAGGCGGTGCAGCTGGCGGACGCCGCGCGCCGGGACAACCGTGCCGCCGCGGTCGTCGCGTCGACCATGGACCTGGCCGATGCGGTCAACGCCACCTTCCAACTTGCGGTCAGTGCATTCGTCGCTCTGGAGGAGGTGCCGCAGCTCGCCGGCCGCTCCGCGGCGGAGTGGGCCACGACGGTGGCGACGAGCGCCGCCGCGGGAGCGGGCGTGGACGACGAGCGGGGGAAAGGCAGCTGACCTCGTCGTGACGGCCGCGCGACGATGATCACCGCTACCATCAACCCCGGCCTGCCGAAAAGACGCGAAGGAGCTTGGTGTGACGAATATCGTTCTCGACGCCGAGGCCGGTTTGGCGAACGAGTACGACCGCAACGGCGTGGTCCAGGTGCGCTCGGCGCTGACTCCTGACGAGGTCGCCGAGATCCGTGAGGTCTTCATGACCCAGGTCGAACACGACCGGTCGCTCGGTCACGACGACCACGTCCCGGACGACGACGTACTCGCCCGTTACCCGCGATTCGTGCATCCCCACCGACACTCCGACATGCCGATCGGCCGCATCGCCCGGCGGCTGATGCTCGACCGGCGGCTGATCGGCCGGGTCACCGACATGATCGGGCCGCCATTGGCCGCGCAGTCGATGTTCTACTTCAAGCCGCCCTCAGCGCGCGGCCAGGCGCTGCACCAGGACAACCTCTTCCTGCGCGCCCACCCGGAGACCTGCATCGCCGCCTGGATCGCGATCGACGACTGCGACAGCGACAACGGCGGGCTCACCGTGGTGCCTGGTTCGCATCGCTACGAATTGGCCTGTCCGGGTGAGGCCGACATGAACGAGTCCTTCTCGGCCAACGAGGTCAAGGTCCCCGACCACATGGAGAGAGTGCAGACCGAGATGAAGGCCGGCGACGTGCTCTTCTTCCACGGCAGCATGGTGCACGGCTCCGGTCCGAACCGGACCACCGATCGCTTCCGCCGGTCGCTGATCTTCCATTACGTCCCGCAGTCCAGCGTCGAGATCGCCAAGTTCTACAACCCCATGCTGACCCCGGCCGGTGACGAGGTTGCCGTGCCGGAGACCGCCGACGGTGGCGGCCCCTGCGGTGAGGGTTGGCAGCCGGTCGGTCCGCACTGACCCATCGGCGACGGCGCCTCGGCTCGAACAGTAACCGGTAGCTACGGCACGGGGATCTTCCGAAAGGCGACGCGTTCGCGTGTACGCAGGAGAGCGAGCGCGGACTCGGCGGGCGACCCGGGCTCGGCGGTGTGACGCCCGGAGCGGTGCTGTCCGGGCTCACGACGGCCATCGCGGTGAACGCCGCGCTCTGCGTCGTGACCGCTCTCGGGGTCGGCCTGGGCCTCCGTCACCGGGCGGCATCAGCCACCCGGTGAAGCGTCCCGCGCAGGCGTCGGCCAACCTTCCTTGGGGTAGGTCCGTCCCAGGGAGGGAGGTCGCCATGCGTAACACCAAGTGGACCCGCTGACCTGACCAGGCCCGCCCTGCATTCCGCGTCAACGTGACGTTGATGCGGCTAGAGCGCTTGAACGTGACGTTCACGCGGAATGGCAGCGGGGCGGGCTACGCCGATGATTCCGGGTGCTGGGCCTCGAAGGCCTCCAGGGCCTCGCCGGCGGTGGCGAAATAGGCGTCCGATCCGACGGCGTCGGTGATGCCGTAGCGATCGAGCTGGTGGCGGACGGGGACGATGATGTTCGACAGCACGAGCCGGCTGCCACGCCTCTTCGCCTTCTCGCAGATCTGCAGCAACACTGCGGCGGCGGAAAAGTCGATATCGCCGATCGCCGCGCCGTCCAGGCAGAACCACTTCGGCGGCTCGTCGCCGATCAGGCCGACGACGTCGGTGACCAGGCGGGCCGCGTTCGCGAAGTACAGGCTCGTGCCGAAGCGGTAGATGACCAGGCCGGGCGCCGTACGCGCGCCCTTGGAGATGGGGTCTGACCGCCAGTGCCCGTCGGCCGATTTCACCAGGACGCTGTTGTGCGGGCTGTAGCTGTGCCGGAGGTGATCGACCATCGAGGCAAGTACGGCGAGGATGACTCCCTGCTCCACGCCGAGGAGGACGACCGCGAGTGTGGTGAGCACGGCGACGGCGAATTCCGCACGGCGTACGGCGTAAAGCCGGCGCAGGCCGTGTACGTCGATCAGCTGCAGCCCGATCAGGAAGACCACCGCCGCCAACGCCGCGGTAGGCAGGTATTCCAGTGGCTTGGTGACGAGGACCAGCACCAACAGCACGATCCCGCCGGCGGTGAGCTGGGAGAGCTGGCTCCGCCCGCCCGCGCCGTCGACCATCTGGGTCTTCGTCGGACTCCCGTTGACCACGAAGGTCCCGGTGAAGGCGGCGGCGATGTTGGCGCCACCGAGGCCGACGAGGTCGACATCCTCGGTGAACTCCTCCTCGTATTTCGCGGCGTAGGCCCGCGACGTCGCCGCGCTCTGCGCCAGGATCACGGCGAACATCGATGCCGCGACACCGAAGAGCAGCGACACGTCGTGCCAGTGCACCGTCGGCACCGTCAGGTCCGGCAGCCCGCGCGGTACCGAGCCCACGACGTGGATCCCCTTCGCGGCGAGGTCTGCCGCCCAGCTGACCGTGATCGCGGCGACGACGGCGATCAGCCCCCCGGGGATCCGTGGGTTGAGCAGGCGGACGCCGATGACGATCACGATGACCCCCGCCGCCACGAGAATGGCGTTCCGCTGCGCCTGCCCGAGTTCGCGGACGGTGTGGACGACCATGCTCATCGTTTCGCGACCACGCTTCGGTACGCCGAGCATGTCTGGCAACTGACCTAACGCGACCTCGATCCCCACGCCGGTCAGGAAGCCCACGAGCACGGTCCGGGACAGGAAGTCGGCGAGGAAGCCGAGCCGGGTCACCCGCGCGAGCAGCAGCAGCGCCCCGGCCATAAGTGCGGCAAGGCCGGCGAGCTGCACATACCGGGGTGACCCGGCGGCCGCGATACCGACCAGTCCCGCCGCCAGGATCGCGGCGGTGGCCGAGTCGGCGCCGACCACGAGATGCCGGGACGAGCCGAGTACGGCGAAGACCGCCATGGGCAGCAGAAGGGTGTAGAGGCCGGTGACCACCGGCATTCCCGCGATCTTCGCGTAGCCGAGCACCTCGGGGATGCTCAGCGCGGCGAGGGTGACACCGGCGAGCATGTCGATCGGCACCCGGGACCGCTGCAGCGGGAGGATTCCGTGGAGCATCGGCAGGCCGGGCCGCGCCACCTACTCCGCCTCGTCCTCGCCGGTGGGCGGGGCGGCGGCATCTTCGACCCGACTCAGGTAGGCGCGCGGGCTGTCGCTGCTCGCACCGAGCGCTCCGACGCGGCCGCGGAGCCCCCGGTCGGACGTCACGACCGTCACGGGGCGGGTGTCGGGAGCCGTGGACTCGGCGCGGACGAGCTCGACGATCTGGTCGTCGCCGGATCCCGGCGCATGGACGACCCGTACGCCGTCGTGATCTCCGGTGGGCGCCCCGCCTCGGCCCGCGCCCTCGAGGACGACGACCGTGTCGTGGGTGGCGGAACGTCCGCGGCGGATGCTGTCGACCAGGCGTCGCGCCGCGCCCGCACGATCCCGCCACCAGCCGTCGGGGCGGGAGCCCACCACGTTGGCGGCGTCGACGATCGTCAACGGCGGCCGTGCCATGAGCAGAGGCTAGTCGGTGGCCATGCCCACAGCGTGGGTATGCGTGGGCGCGGGTGGCGGCTGATCGCCGTGTACGACGAGCACCGGGCAGGTCGCGTGCTCCGCGCACTCCTTGCTGGCCGAGCCGAGCAACCTACCGGCGAGACCGCCGTGTCCCCGACCCCCGACCACCAGCATCGTGGCGCTCTTGCTCTGGTCGAGGAGGACCTTCGCGGCGTGACCCTCCTGCACGGTCGCGCTGAGATGGCCGGGTCGCTCCGAGCCGAAGACCTCATCGATCGTCGTCTCGAGCGAAGTCTGTGCGTCCGCCTCCGGATTCCAGTTGTCGGGTACGTATGTTCCCGCCGACCAGCCGACGCTCGTCGGGAAGTCCCAGGCCATCACCGCGTCGACGTTCGCGCCGAGCTGCGCCCCGAGTGCCGTGGCCCACCGCAACGCCTGCTTGGAATGCTCTGAGCCGTCGACCCCGACGACGATGCGTTGGTCATCCTCGCTCATGCGGTCCCCCTCCCGACCACCTTCAGTATGTGCAGTCGGGGGCCGTGACGGGTGGCGGAACTGACAGTCCCGATTGCATGTGCTACTTTTCCGATCGTGTTAATAGGGATTGCCCTCGACCTGACGGTCCGCCGCCATGTCGACCTCTGTCGGCAGGCCAGTGCGGTCTGTCCCATCGCCTGAGACGACAGCCCTCTTCCGGCGCTCGTCGGTCAAATGCCACCCCGGTGGCATGCGTCGTCACCTCGCCCTTGCCCGGTCACCCGACCTGTGGAGATCGTTCATGGCTCTTCCCCAATCCACCGCGACGGCACCGTCGCCCCCGGAGGTCGTCCCCGTCGAGAGCGCCGGTCGCGCCACGCCAGATGCGACCGGCCCGGCGAAGAACGGCAAGCCGGCGCGCCGACGCCGTCGGTGGCCGGATCTTCGCCGTTGGGTGAGCGTGCTCGCCATCCTGGGCCTCTGGCAGATCGCCAGTGGCTCCGGTCTCATTCCCACCACGAAACTCGCCGCACCGAGCACGGTCGCCAGCACCGCGTGGCATCTCATCCAGTCAGGCCAGTTGGGCGATGCGATGGCTGTGTCGCTCCGCCGGGTCGTGCTCGGGCTGGTCATCGGCTGCATCACCGGTGTCGTCCTCGGCCTGCTCTCGGGGCTCTACCGGTGGGGCGATGCGCTGGTCGACCCGCCGCTGCAGATGCTGCGGACGCTGCCGCATCTGGGACTGGTCCCGCTGTTCATCCTCTGGTTCGGGATCGGCGAGGAGCCGAAGGTCGTCCTGATCGCGCTGGGCGTGACCTTCCCGCTCTACCTCAACGTGCACAGCGCGGTGCGTGCGGTCGATCGCCGGCTGATCGAAGCGGCCACCGTGTTCCGCTTCTCCCGCTGGCAACTCATCCGGCACGTCATCTTCCCGTCCGCCCTGCCGCAGGTGCTCGTCGGACTCCGGCAGGGAATCGGAATCGCCTGGCTCACCCTCATCGTGAGTGAGCAGGTCAACGCCAACTCCGGGCTCGGCTACATGATCAACAATGCCCGCGACTTCCTGCAGACCGACGTCATCGTCGTCGGGCTCGTCGTCTACGCGGTACTCGGTCTGTTGTCCGACTGGATCGTCCGCATCCTCGAGAGGAGGGCACTCGCATGGCGACAGACCAACGTCGCTCGGTGACCACGCAACCCATCGGCCCGTCGGCCGAGCCACCCGCCGACCGGGCGGCCGTCCGCATCAGGGGTCTGAGCAAGTCCTTCGGCAACACCGTGGTGCTCGACGACCTCGACCTCGATCTGCGGCCGGGCGAGTTCGCCGCGCTGCTCGGGAGAAGCGGATCGGGGAAGTCCACCCTGCTGCGGATTCTCGCCGACCTCGACCGGGCCGTGAGCGGCACCGCCGAAGTGCTCGGGTCGGTCTCGATGGCCTTTCAGGAACCCCGGCTGTTGCCGTGGCGGCCGGTGTGGCAGAACCTCGTGCTCGGAATGCCGTCCGACCGGGCCGACCGGGAGACCGCGGAGCGAGCGCTGACCGAGGTCGAGTTGTCCGGCGCCGAGGACCGCTGGCCGATCACCCTCTCCGGTGGCCAGGCGCAGCGGGTCTCCCTCGCCCGCGCGCTGGTCCGCGAACCCGATGTCCTGCTGCTCGACGAGCCGTTCGGTGCGTTGGACGCATTGACCCGCATGTCGATGCACCGGCTCGTCACCGACCTGTGGCACCGGCACCGACCGGCGGTGCTCCTCGTGACCCACGACGTGGACGAGGCGCTGCTGCTCGCTGATCGCGTCCTCGTCCTCGACGAGGGGCGCATAGTCGCCGACCACCCGGTCGACGTCTCCCACCCCCGCGACCCCGAGCGGCTCGCCGGCCTTCGTCGCACCGTTCTCGCCGATCTAGGAGTTGTCGTTGAAGACGCCGCATGACCGCCACCCGGCACGAATGATCCGCATCCTGACGGCCGGACTGGCCGCCACCGCGCTTGCGGCGCTGGCAGCCTGCTCGTCGTCCTCGACCAGCTCCGGGCAGGGCCCGGTGCCGAAGCCGAAGTTGGTGAGCGCCGCAAAGCTGTCCAACGTAACCCTGAAGGTCGGTGACCAGAAGGAGGGAGCCGAGGCGCGGCTGAAGGCCGCTGGACTGTTGAAGAACGTGCCCTACAAGATCCAGTGGTCGACCTTCACCTCCGGACCGCCGGAGCTGGAAGCGGTGTCGGCCGGTGCCATCGACATCGGCGGTGTCGGCAACACGCCGCCGATCTTCTCCGCCGCGGCGCACGCGAAGATCGTCATCGTCTCGGCGTCGCAGGACAACGGCGCCGGCGACACGATCCTCGTGCCCAAGGGCTCGCCCATCCACAGCGTCACCCAGCTCAAGGGAAAGACGGTGGGCGTCGCCAAGGGCAGTTCGGCGCACGGCAATCTGCTGCTGCAGCTGAAGAAGGCCGGTATGACGCCCGAGGACATCAAGACGAGTTTCCTCGCGCCGTCCGACGCCTACGCCGCCTTCACCCAGAAGCGGATCGATGCCTGGGCCGTCTGGGACCCTTACTCCGCCCAGGCGCAGGTCAGTGCCGGTGCGCGCATTCTGGTGAGCGGCACGGGGGTGGCCAACGGACTCGGCTTCAACGTCGCAAGCCGCGACGCGCTCGCCGACCCGGCGCGCAACACGGCAATCCGCGATTACGTGATGCGGATAGCCAAGGCCTACAAGTGGACCTGTTCGCACCCCACACAGTGGGCGACGGTCTACGCAGCTCAGACCGGCCTGCCCCTGAAGGCGACGCTGCTCTCGTCGGAGCGCAGCGAGGACAAGCCGGTCGCGCTGACGTCGTCGATCCTGAAATCCGAGCAGTCCCTGACCGACGCCTTCTACAACGCCAAGGTCATTCCCACCAAGCCGACGTTCTCGGACTACGTCGACCACCGCTTCGACTCCGAAATCGCCGCGCTGTCCTGAGCACACATACTGTCGAACGAGACGGAGAATCTCGATGTCCGTGACACTGCACTGGTTTCTCACCACCTCGGGCGACGGCCGCAGCGTCGTCGGGGGCTTCCACGGCGCCCGCGGCCGGGCGGCGTCGAAGGGCTTTCGCGAGCCCGACATCGACTACCTCGCGCAGATCGCCCGCGCGGCCGACCACCTCGGTTTCACCGGTGCGCTCACGCCGACCGGCACCTGGTGCGAGGACGCGTGGCTGACGACCGCGGCGCTGGTGCGGGAGACCGAGCGCCTGAAATTCCTCGTGGCCTTCCGCCCCGGGGTCATCTCCCCGACGCTGGCGGCCCAGATGGCCGCCAGCTACCACCGGCTCTCGCGCGGGCGTCTGCTGCTCAACGTGGTGACCGGCGGGGACACGGTCGAGCAGCAGCGCTTCGGCGACTGGCTCGACCACGACTCGCGATACGCGCGCACCGGCGAATTCCTCGAGATCGTCAGGGGCGCATGGAGTGGTACGCCGTTCGACTTCAGCGGCGAGCACTACCAGGTGAAGGGCGCCACCGTCGCCGTCAAGCCGGAGCCGACCCCGGGGATCTACTTCGGTGGCTCCAGTGATGCCGCGCTGCCGGTCGCCGCGCGCCTCGCCGACGTCTACCTGACCTGGGGTGAGCGTCCGGAGCAGGTCAAGGAGAAGATCGGCCGGGTCCGCGAGCTCGCGGAGTCCTTCGGTCGACAGATCCGGTTCGGTATCCGGCTGCACACCATCAGCCGGGACAGTTCGGCGGAGGCGTGGGCCGAGGCTCAGCGGTTCCTCGACGCGCTTGACCCGGACGCCATTGCGAAGGCGCAGAAGCAGTTGCGCTCGAGCCAGTCGGTCGGCCAGCAGCGGATGTTGTCGCTGCACGGCGGAAGCCGCGAGGAACTCGAGATCTACCCCAACCTGTGGGCCGGTGTCGGACTGGTCCGGGGCGGTGCCGGCACCGCGTTGGTCGGCAGCCACGAAGAGGTGGCCGAGCGGATCGAGGAGTATCACGCGCTCGGGATCGACGAGTTCATCTTCTCCGGCTACCCCAACCTCGAAGAGGCGTACTGGTTCGGCGAAGGTGTGAAGCCGATCCTCGCCGCGCGCGGACTGCTGGACGACGGTGTGTCGGAGGACCGGTCGGAGCTCGCCGCGGTCGGCGCATGAGCGGGTCGCCGAGCATCGTCGTACTCGTCGGCAACCCGCGTCCCGGCTCGCGGACCCGGCTGTTCGCCGACGCGGCCGGCGTTGAGCTCAGCTGGTTGCTCGGCTGGCCGGACGACTCGGTGCAGACCGTCGACCTCGCCGTTCTGCAGGGTGAGATCTTCACCCGGCCGCATCCCCGTGTCGACGAGGCGTTGGACGCCGTGCGGTCCGCCGACCTGCTCATCGTCGCCACGCCGGTCTACAAGGCCAGCTACACCGGCCTGTTGAAGGGGTTTCTCGATCTCTTCGGGTCAGGTGCGCTCGACGGGGTCGTCGCGGTCCCGGTGACGGTCGCCGCGTCGCCGATCCACCGCCTGGCCGCGGAGGCGCACCTGCGTCCGCTGCTGGTCGAGTTGGGCGCGAGTACGCCGACCAGTGCCCTGACCGTCGAGGAGGACCGGCTTCCCGACACCCCGGCCGTGCTCACCGACTGGCTGGGCACGCAGGGCCGGATCATCCGCAGTCTCCTGCTCACCCGTGCCGAGGAGCCCGTGCCGTGACCGCCCAGGCCGCGTCCGATGTCTCTGCCAACCTGCACCCCGACGTGTTCCGGTCCGTCCTGCGGCGACACCCCGCCGGGGTCACCGTGATCACGCTCGACGCGGGTGCCGGCCCGGTCGGGTTCACCGCGACGTCGGTGGTCTCGACCTCGCTAGACCCGCCGTTGCTGACTTTCTCGATCGCTCAGACCGCGTCGTCCTGGCCCTCGTTGAGCGTCGCCGAGAGTCTTGTGATCAATCTGCTCGCGCACGATCAGGAGCACATCGCGCAGCGATTCGCGACGAGCGGGATCGACCGGTTCGGCCACCCCACCCGGTGGGAGCGACTCGGAGCCGGGGAACCACGGCTCTCCGATGCCCCGACCTGGATGCGCTGTCAGGTGGACCGGCGGATCCCGGTCGGCGACCACATCCTCGTCGTCGTACAGACGATCGAGGCCGAGGAGTCGCGGCCGGCGGCGCCACTCGTCTATCACGATCGCGGCTACCACAC
>DASXJE010000070.1 GCA_036497565.1 Mycobacteriales bacterium | reverse complement strand
TCACCCACCCGGTCCTGGTGGGCGGCGGCACGCCGTTCTTCACGGCCCTGGACAACTGGGTGAACCTGAACCTGGTGGAGACCCGGACGTTTCCCGACGGCGTGCTCCTGACCAGGTACGAGACCAGGCGCTGAATACCCGAACTCGGATCGGCGCAGTAGTTGCTCCTCACTACGCCGGTAGCCAAGACCGCGAGGCCGTCCTAGAGTCCGGCCGTGTCGCTTCGACTGGAAACGGTGACCTTCGACGTCGCCGACCCGGCCGCGGTCGCGGCTTTTTGGGCCGGGCTGCTCGACCGGGAGGTTGTCCCAGAGGCGCGCGGCGCTTTGGTACCGGGTGACGAGACGCAGGTCGGACTCCGCTTCGTCACCTCGGACACCGAGCAGCTCGGCCCACGGCGGCTGCACCTGCACCTGACCAGCAGCAGCATCGAAGAGCAGCGGCGCACCGTCGAGACGGCGCTGCGCCTGGGTGGCCGTCAGATTGACGTGGGGCTTGAAGACCCCCACGTCGTACTGGCTGACCCGGGCGGCAACGAACTTTGCGTCATCGAGCCCGGCAACAAGTACCTGGCCGGCTCCGGCTACCTCGGCGAGGTGACCTGTGACGGGACCCGGCAGGTGGGCCTCTTCTGGCGCGACGCGCTGGGCTGGCCGCTCGTGTGGGACGAGAACGAGCAGACGGCGGTCCAGTCGCCGCTCGGCGGCACCAAGATCTCGTGGGACGCCTGGGGTCGTAAGTACGGAAGGAATCGACAGCGCTTCGATCTGGTCACCGCTGATCCCACCGGCGAGGCCGAACGACTTGTTTCGCTCGGCGCGACCCGTCTTCGCGACCTGTCTGACGGCGTTGAGCTGGCCGACCCGGACAGCAACGAGTTCGGCCTTCGCGCAGGCTGAGGTCCAACTCCGGCTGCGGTTCGGTTGCCCTAGCCCGGCAGTCCCGGAACGACTGCTTCGTGGTCCCACTCGTGCGTCAGCACGATGTGGAGTTCGGAGTCCGGACTCGCCACGCTCTCTTCACCATGGCCCCGCTGCGCGACGCGCTCGGCGAAAAAGTATGCCCCCATGGTGAGGACCAACATCCCGGCGAGGAGCTGCGTCGAATACGTGACATTCATCAGCTCAGTGATGCGCTGCGACGGGTCGCGATTTTCCAGCGCAGTGATCATCAGGTAGCCGCCCCAGCACGCGAGCGCGGCGGATCCGACGAAGGCCAGGGTCAGCGGAAGCCGCAGCGGCAGCGCGCCGGCGCGTGGGAACGCGACCAGCAGCAACCCCGTCACCGTCATCACCGCGAACAAGACGTACGCCGCCTCGAGCGCGTAGAAATCACTCGTCCGTCCGGCGATCTTGGTGGCGGTGAGTCCGCTCGTCGAACCCGTGGCCCACAGCAGATGGGCTGTCAACGGCACGAGCACTACTGCCGAGGCCATCAGAGCCGTGGCTCGCTGCACGCCACGCGTCGGACGCTGCCCCGCGAGCTCCGAGATCCGGCCTCGCCACAGATGTCCCCAGCGCGCGCGTGCATACAGGACGAAGAGCGCTCCCAGGGCGAGAGCCTGGACGATGAAGCCGGTGTAGACGACGGTGAACACCCACTCGTCCAGGAACGGGCGGCCGGCAGGTCCGCCGGAGGGCGCGGCCGTTCCACCCAGCAGCCGAGCGCCGAGTTGCAGCGGGTAGCCGACCACAATCGGGCTCAGTAGACCGGTGGCGCCCCAGGCCGGAAGAATGAGGGGCCAGACCGGCGCCCGTCGACCCCATGGCTGGGTGAGCAGCAGTGCGAGCACGACCACCATCGAATCGAGCAGGGCGCTCTCGATGCTGCCGACGATCATCGTGGTGTGGTGCTCGAGCAGCGTGCTGCCATCGGGGATGCCGATGCGGCTGCCCGACGCCCATGCGATCTTGAGCGCGAGATAGGGCACGCAGGCAGCGAAGGCCAGAGCGCGCAGAACTTGTGCCGCATTGCGACGTGTGGAGATCACAGCGATTTCCCTTTGCTCGTAGGCGCTTCCTGGTGTCCCCAGCGTGCTCATGAAGCCGCTGTAGCGCATCGGAGCGCAGGATGGTCGTCGTACGACCACGGGATGATTCCTACGCCGGACGGACCAGACCGCGGTCGTAGCGGATGCACCCGACCTTGACACCAGAGGAGATGGTCAATGACCGGCTCCAGGCCGAGGGACACTGGGTCTTCGCCGGCGGCCTCGCCTCGCCTGACGCGGCCACCGTCATCGACAACCGGGGCGAGGGAGCGCTGGTCACCGACGGGCCTTTCCTGGAATCCAAGGAGTACCTCGCCGGCTTCTGGATCATCGACGCACCCGACCCCGACGTGGCGCGGAAGCTCGCCGCCGACGGATCCAAGCACTGCAATCGGAAGGTCGAGGTGCGGCCATTCCTGTGATCGACGTCCGGGAGACGTCCGCGACACTTTAGATCGAAATTTGATATATTCGCGGACGTGCGGACGATCTCGCCGATGGAGCGGCTGGCCCGATCCATCGAAGACTTCAATACGGTGTTCATCCGGATCCCGGCCGTGGACCGATTGAGCTTCACCTCGCTGTCGGTACTGCACACCTTGTCGCGGACAGGGACGTGCCGACTCAGCGACTTGGTTCGGACGGAGCAGATCAAACAGCCCGCGCTCACGGCGGCGGTAGCGAAGCTGGAACGTGACGGGCTCGTCCGACGTGGCCCGGACCCGAGTGACGGACGTGCCTCGATGCTGTCTCTCACCGCAGCTGGACGGTCGATCGTGTCGCGACGTCGCGCCAAACGAGTGGAGGGGCTGCGCCGTCTGGTCGACCGACTCCCACCGGCTGATCGCGACCGTCTGCTGGGCATCGCGGATGTCCTCGACCAGATCGTTGAACTGGCGGGCGAGCCGGACCACAACTCTGAGGATGGGAATGTGACATGAGTAGCGGCCTGGACGCGTTGTCGCCGACTCCGATCAATATCAAGGATGAGGTGTTGGACGACCTGCGGTCGCGGCTGCGGGCGACCATCTGGCCACCGGACGAGGGAAACGAGGACGGCCGCTATGGCGTCCCCCGAGCCCTGCTTCAAGAGCTGGCGCAGTACTGGGCCGAGGATTACGACTGGCGAGCCGCCGAGCGGGCGATGAACGCCTACGGGCACTACCTGGTCGACGTTTCCGGCACGCCCGTTCATTTCATGCACAAGCCCGGCGTCGGACCGAACCCCAGACCGTTGATCCTCAGCCACGGATGGCCGTGGACCTTCTGGCACTGGTCGAAAGTCATCGACCGGCTCGCCGACCCGGCCAAGTTCGGAGGCGACCCGACGGACGCATTCGAGGTGATCGTCCCGTCCCTACCGGGCTTCGGCTACTCGACACCCACCCGCCCGGACATGAACTTCTGGAAGATCGCCGACCTCTGGCACGAGCTGATGACCCAGACACTGGGCCATGCCCGGTATGCCGCCGCCGGTTGCGACGTCGGCGCCCTCATCACCGGACAGCTTGGCCACAAGTACGCCGAGGAGCTGTACGCCATCCACATCGGCTCGGCCCTCAAGCTCGACCTGTTCACCGGCGATCGCGCCTGGGACTTCTCCGGCGGCAGGCCCATTCCACCAGAGCTGCCCGACGAGCAACGGAAACGTCTGCTGGAGATCGAGCGACGATTCGCAGTGCACCTCGCCGCACACCTGCTCGCACCGAGCACACTCGGATACGGGCTCTCCGACTCCCCCGTCGGCATGCTGGCCTGGCTGCTCGAACGATGGATGAAGTGGTCCGACAACGGCGGGGACATCTACACCGTCTTCAGCCGCGACGATCTCCTCACCCACGCCACGATCTACTGGACCGGCAACGCCATCGCCAGCTCGATCCGCACCTACGCCAACAACAATCGCTATCCCTGGACCCCGTCCCACGACCGGACGCCGATCATCGAGGCGCCGACCGGGATCACGTTCGTCGACTACGAGAACCCCCCGGGAGTCAACAGCGCCGACGAGCGCATCAAATCGTTCCTAGCAAGCGACCGCTCTGCTTGGTACAACCACACGAACATCACCGCCCACCCCCACGGCGGCCACTTCATCCCGTGGGAAATCCCCGAACAATGGACGGCAGACCTCGTCCGCACCTTCACACCGCAGTTGAGCCCGCGGCCGGCGTGACAGGCAGGGAGTGTCAACTAGGCGACCCGGTATTGGTCCCGGACTTCAGGGAGTTGCTGGAAGCCGGCTGACTTGTAGGTGGCGACGGCGGCGACGTTGACGCTCGGGGTGCAGACGATCGCGCTCGACGAGCCCAGCCCCCGAAGTGCAGCCGCCGCGGCGACGGAAATCGCCGTGCCGTAGCCGTGACCGCGATGTTCGCGGTGCACACCCATCGGCTCGAGCAACCCGGGCTTCCCCGGACCGGCCGACCACACCGTCACCGCCGCCACCGCGTTGCCTTCGTCGTCGTACGCAACGAGACACCGGGCGTCGGCGTACGGCAATCCGGCCGCCATCGCATGCCACCGCTCGTCGGTGAACGTCGACCTGTCGAACGATGCCCGCTGCACGGCGGCCCGCAGCTGCGCCTGCTCCGGCCCGATCACCTCGATCCGCACGCCCGCGTTCTTGACCGGCTCCGTGAGGTCGCGGCGCAGCGGCGTCCATGGCTCGTCGGCGTTCCAACCATGCTCGGACAGCAGAGGTTGGACCAGTGCGTCCATCGGCGCCTCGACGGACGCCTTCCGCTCGATCAGTACGCCGCGCTCCGGCTCGGTCACGTCCTCAACCAGCTGGTGCGCCAACTCCTCGTCCCGCCGAGCGTCTGGCGCGATCGTCAGCCGGATCAGCTGGGGATCGTCCAGCAGCCCGACGGCGAGAATCCGTCCTTCCCGGCGCCAGGTCCGGACCGCCGCAGCCGTCGCCTCTGCGCCGAACCGCCAGAACCAACCCAGGTCCCCCGGATGCAGCTGCATCGGCGCCCCGTCGTGCTGCCACTGCCGCAGCACGCCCACGGCCGCACAAAGCCCGTCGACTCCCGGCGTGCCCAACACGACCGCCATACCCCGATCACACACCACCACCACCCGCGTCCGAACCTGGTTTTCGGCTGCGGGCGGCGTGGCCGGGACCTCGGAGTCTCAGCCGAAGCTCACGGCCTCGGTGCTCACCGTTCCTGCCGTCCGGCCGGGAGCCTCGTGCTGGCTCCAGTAGAGGTTGGTGTGGTCGATGACCTTGTCCGGCGGCGGAGCGCCCCACGGGCTCTGGTCTTCGGTGGTGTGGGCATCGCCGACCAACGTCGCGTCGTAGCCCCGGACGATCGCTCCGTGCAGGGTGGACCGGATACAGGCGTCGGTCTGCGCACCGGTCACGATCAGCCGCCCGACCTTGCGCTGGGCGAGCACGTCCTCGAGGTCGGTGTCGTCGAAGGAGTCGCCGTACTTCTTGTGCACCACCGGCTCGGACTCTTGCTGAGTGAGCTCCGGGACGTACCGCCAGCCGTCGCTGCCTTCGGGCAGGCCGTCGTCGGAGTGCTGCACCCACACGACGGGCACGTTCTCGGCTCGGGCCTTGTCCACCAGCAGGGCGATGTTGGCGATGACACCGTCGCGGTTGTGCCCGCCGGCCATGACGTCGTTCTGGACGTCGATGACGATGAGCGCGGTGTTGGGGCGTTCGGTCAGTGTGGTCATGACGCTCCTCTGCGTTGGATCGTGCGGGCACCGGCGCTATGCGGGATCGCTGGCAGCCGGGTCGGGAAGTGTCGGGTAGTCGGCCGGGTAGAGGCTGACGACGAACGAGTACGGGCTGTCCCCCTCTCGCGGAAGTTGGCTGAATTCGCTGACGAGGGCCATGGCCCGTTCCCAGAATTCGCCGGCCTGCTCGTGCGAGATGCGAACGTGCCGGCGCAACGCCCGCATCTCGTCGGCCTGGTACGCCGGCATCGACTCCTCGGCGGCGTCGGCGAGCTCGTTCGCCCAGGGTGGGGGTGTGACGTCCTCCGGCCGCACCCGGCCGACGTAGAAGGTCCGTGCGGTGCGCCCGTAGAAGCGCTCCTCGATCGCCCGCACCCGGCGCGTGCGCACCACCCGAAGCATTCCGGCGTCGACGAGCACCTTCACGTGGTGCGCCACCGTGCTCCTGGGCCGGCCCAATGCCTCGGCGAGCTCGCTCACCGTCGCGGCGCGCTCCAGAAGAAGATCCAGGATCGTGCCCCGCAGCGGGTCGGACATTGCACGCAACTCGTGCGGCTCGGTCACCACGATGCGCTCGTCGAGTTCGTAGTCCGGAACTCCCCTATTGATCCGC
>DASXJE010000069.1 GCA_036497565.1 Mycobacteriales bacterium | reverse complement strand
CAGCCGTCGGGCTGGCTCGACCGCACCGCCCTGGTGCGCGCACCGTTACGGTCGGGCCCGTCCGCCTGGCGGGCCAGCGGCTTCCGTCGCTAGACCCGGCCGCGGCTCAGCCGGCCGAGCTGATATTTGTCAACAATGTCGTGAATGGGCGAAGGGGCCGGGCGTGGGCCCCCCTGCCGGGCCGGCGGCCAACCTGACAGGCTTAGCGCCATGCCCGATGCCGCTGCCCGCGACCTCGACGTCGTCACGTTCGGCGAGACGATGGTGCTGCTCGTCGCCGAGCCCGGCCTGCCGCTCGATGACGCGACGGCCTACCGGCGGAGCATCGCCGGCTCCGAATCCAACGTCGCCCTGGCGCTCGCCCGGCAGGGCCACCGGGCCGGTTGGTTCGGCAGGATCGGGGACGACCCGTTCGGCGGGATCGTGCTCCGGACCGTCCATGGCGAGGGCGTCGACACCTCGCGGGTGCGCACCGACCCGGACGCACCGACCGGGTTGCTGGTGCGCGACAGCCACAGCGAGCGGCCGATCGAGGTCCTCTACTTCCGCCGGGGCTCGGCGGGCAGCCGGCTGTCCCCCGCCGACGTCGATCCCGGTTACGTCGGGTCCGCGCGGATCCTCCATTTCAGCGGCATCACGCCGGTGCTCTCCGACTCGGCTCACGAGGCGAGCCTGGCGGCGCTCGAAGCCGCCCGTGCCGCCGGTACGACGGTGACCTTCGATCCCAACATCCGCCGGCGGCTCTGCCCGCCGGACCGGGTCGGCGAGGTGCTGCGGCCCTTCGCCGGCGCCGACGTGATCCTGGCCGGCGCCGACGAGGCCGAACTGCTGTCCGGTGCCGCCGAACCCGTGCAGGCGGCGGGCTGGTTCCTCGACCAGGGCGCCCGGATCGTCGTCATCAAGCACAGCGCCAACGGCTGCTGGGCGACCGACGGCACGCACACCTGGAAGCAGGACCCGGTGCGGGTGCGGTCGGTCGATCCGGTCGGGGCGGGCGACGCGTTCGCGGCCGGCTTCCTGTCCGCGATGCTCACCGACTCGCCGAGCCTCGACGACATCGACGTGGCGGGAGCACTGGCCCGGGCGGCCGCGCTGGGGGCGGCCGCCGTCCAGACCGTCGGCGACGTCGAGGGTGTGCCCCGCGGCGCCGCCGGGACGCACGATCCGACCATCGACGTACGACGCTGAGAGACGAGGAGAGAGCGTGTATCGCTGGCAGACCATGAGCATCATCGCCGAGCAGCGTGCGATCGGCATCGTGCGCACCGACGACGCGAAGTCCGCCCTGACCGCCGGCCAGCAGTTGCTCGCCGCCGGCATGCGCACGGTCGAGATCGCGCTGACCACGCCGGGCGGGCTGGACGCCGTACAGGCGCTCGCCGAGGCGGCGCCGCCGGGAACGGCCATCGGGGCCGGCACCGTGCTGGACGCCACCACCGCCCGGCTCGCCATCCTGGCCGGCGCGACGTTCCTCGTGTCGCCGTCGCTCGACCGCGACATGATCACCACCGCGCACCGCTACGACACCGCCGTGATCCCCGGCACCGGTACGGCGACCGAGGTGGTCGCGGCGATGGAGGCCGGCGCGGACGCGGTCAAGTACTTCCCGTCGTCCAGCGTCGGACCCGGCCAACTGCGCGACCTGCGCGGGCCACTGCCCCACGTGCCGTTCATCCCCACCGGCGGGATCACGGTCGAGGACGCGCCGAAGTACATCGCGGCCGGAGCTATCGCTGTCGGCGTCGGCAGCGCACTCACCGTCGGCACCGACGACGAGATCGCAGCGCGGGTGCAGGGACTGCTGCAAGCACTCGCCCGCGCCGCCTGAAACCCCTCCCCACCCACCCATGATCAAGAGGGGATTCGTACGGCGTTTCGTGCTGTTATCCCCTCTTGATCATGGGAGGCGGGCCGGCCGATCCGACACCGAGGAGACGATGTGACGACGCCAGCAAGCAAGACCGCCGAGGTGCTGGGCGGACCCGCCTGCGAGCTCGGCGAGGGACCCGTGTGGCACGCCGAGGCGCAGGAGCTCGGGTGGGTCGATCTGCTCGGCAAGGCGTTGCACCGCGCCACCCTCGACGCCGACGGGACGCTCGGCCCGGTCCGCACGACCCACGTCGGCGGACATCTCGGCGCCGCCGTACCGGTCGGCGGCCCCGACGGTGGCTGGCTGCTCGCCATCGCCCAGGGATTCGCACACTTGGCCGACGACGGCACGATCACGCCGCTCGCCCAGCCGGAGGCCGGGTCCCACGGCGGCAACCGGATGAACGACGCCAAGGCCGACCCGCGGGGCCGGTGGTGGGCCGGCAGCATGTCCTACGGCGAGAAGTCCGCCGCCGGGTCGCTCTACCGGGTCGACCTCGACGGCTCGGTGACCCCGATGCTGACCGGCACCTCGGTGTCCAACGGCCTGGGCTGGAGTCCGGACGGCAAGACGATGTACTTCAACGACTCCGGGACACGCACCCTGTCGGCGTACTCCTTCGACGTCGAGACCGGCGAGATCGCCGACCACCGCATCCTGGTCCGTGGTACGCCGGAGTCGACGCCCGACGGACTGACGATGGACGACGAGGGATGCGTGTGGACCGCGATGTGGGACGGCGGCTCGGTGCACCGCTACGACCCGGACGGCCGGCTGCTCGAGGTCGTCCAGGTGCCGGTGCAGCGGACGTCCAGCTGCTGCTTCGCGGGTCCGGACAGCGATCAACTGGTGATCACGACCGGCCAGGTGCCGGACAAGCAGGAGACCGACGCGGGACGCCTCTTCGTCCTCCGGCCGGGCGTCACCGGTCCGCCCGCCGACCGCTTCGCGGGAACGCTTCCGCGGTGACCCGGCGGGTGGTGCTCGCCTCGGCGTCACCGGCCAGACGCCGGGTGCTGGAGGCGGCCGGCGTGCCCGTCGAGGTGCAGGTGAGCGGGTTCGACGAGAGCACGGTGACCGACCCGTGCCCGGGTGAGCTGGCCCGCGCGCTGGCCGGGGCCAAGGCCGACACAGTCGCCGCCCGCACCGACGACGCGTTGGTGATCGGCTGCGATTCGCTGCTCGAGTTCGACGGCGACGCCTACGGCAAGCCCGCCGACACCGACGAGGCGGTACGCCGCTGGCGGGCGATGGCCGGCGGCTCCGGGATCCTGCACACCGGTCACTGCGTCGTGGATGTCCGGTCCGGTCAGGTGCACGGCCGGGAAGGCGAGCTGTCATCGACGACGGTGCGCTTCGGCCGCCCGACCGACGCCGAGCTCGCGGCGTACGTCGCGAGCGGCGAACCGATGCAGGTCGCCGGCGCGTTCACCCTCGACGGTCGCGGCGGTTGGTTCGTCGAGGGGATCGACGGTGACCACGGCACCGTGCTCGGCATCAGCCTTCCGCTGCTGCGCCGCATGTTCGGCCGGCTCGGCATCTCTCCGGTCGACCTATGGCGGCAGCCGCCCGCCTGACCCGCTGTCACTCCGTCATGGTGAGCAGCGTCTTGCCGAACACGGTGCGACTCTCGATGGCGGCATGGGCCGCGCCGGCCTGCACCAGCGGGAAGGTCTGTCCGATCACAGGATGGAGGGCGCCGGCCGATGCCTCGCGCAGCGCCTGCTCGGTGTAGCGCTTCAGATCTCCGGCGGACATCTGGACCTTCTCGATCCCGCTGACCGCCACACCCAGACGGTCGGCGGTCCGCTCGTCGATGCGCGCGAACCGGCCACCGGGCGTGCCGTGACCGGAGAACCGGCCGCCCTCGGCGACGAGACCGAAGCTCGCTTCGCCGAGGTCGCCGCCGACGTTGTCCAGTACGACGTCGGCGCCGGCCGCACCCAGGGCGGAGCGGGCCCGGTCGATCCAGTCCGCCTGTTCGGAGTCCACGACCGCGTCCGGTCCCAACTGCCGCACCCCGCTCAGCTTGGCGCGGCGCGCGATCGCGACGACGCGTGCGGCACGGGCCCGCGCAAGCTCGACCAGGAGGACACCCAGGCCGCCGCTCGCCCCGACGACGAGCACCGTGTCGTCGGCACCGATCTTCACGGCGTCGAAGAGCGCCAGCGCGGTCGGCGCGTCGTGCAGCAGGGCGGCGGCGACCGCGAAGCTGAGGTTGTCGGGCACGAGCGAGACCGCCTCGGCAGGCACCACGGCCCGATCGGCGTAACCGCCTTCATTGCCGGTATGCGCAACGACTCGGCGACCGACCAGGCCACCATCTACCTGGTCGCCGACCGTGATGATCCGCCCGGCGACCCCGTTACCGGGGACGTACGGCGGCCGCATCGGCCAGTAGTTCTGCCCGGCCCCGGACCGGACCATGGTCTCCAGCCACAACACATCGGCGACCTCGACGGCGATCAGCACCTCGCCCGGCCCGGGCACGGGATCGGTCTGCTCGAGGAGCCGAAAGACATCGGGACCACCGAACTGGACGACAGTTGCACTCTGCACGATCGCTGCCTCCCGGGTATCGCATCCCCACACCCAGGCTGAGACCTCAACCTAACTTCATGTCAAGCGGCGGCGCGGGTCGAGCTTGGTCAGCAGTTCGGTCAGCGTCGCTCGTTCGGCCGCGGTCAGCCCGGCGAAATAGTCGGCGCCGCCGGTACGCCGTGACGCGTCGATCTCGGCCCGCACTCGCGCACCTTCGGGAGTAAGGACGACGCAGGTGGCCCGACGGTCCTCGGGGTCGGATCGTCGCTCGACCAACCCGCGCTCCTCCAGGGTGTCCACGACCTCGGTCGCCGATCGCGGCGTGACGCGAAGGTGCTCCGCGACCACCCCCAACCGCGGCGCCTGCAGGTCGGCCACGACCCGCAGCGCCCGGGCATGGTGCGGCGAGAGCCCCCACGGCTCGAGCGACTCGGCCCACCGCCGCCGCAGACCCCGGGCGGAGCCCATCAGCAGGTCGGCAAGATCTCCGGGCTCGCCGGAGTGGTGGTGGGAATGTTCGCTCATGGTCATGACGTTACCTCATTTGACCGGTACCGGATAGTGAGGTAGCTTCACCAATGTCATCGACGACCGGTATCCCGGCCCCGCCCAAGGAGTAGATGCCTATGCCAGGCCCACAAGGACCCCGCGGTGGCTTCGCGCCACGCAAAGTAGACCCCGCCGACAAGGCCCAACTCGCCGAATCACCGGTGTCGTGGCGGCGCATCGCCGCACTCTTCCACCCCCATCGCGTCCAGATCACCCTCGTCGTCCTGCTGCTCGTCGGGTCGGCCGTCATCGGCCTGGCCCCTCCCTTCCTGACCCGGACGATCATCGACGACGCCCTGCCGCAGCAGAACATCCACCTGCTGTTGCTGGCCATTGCTGCCATGGTCGCCGCCGCCGCCCTGACGTCGGTCATCGGAGTGGTGCAGACCTGGATGTCGACCCGAGTCGGGCAGCAGGTCATGCACCGGCTGCGTACCGAGGTCTTCTCCCATCTGCAGAAGCAGTCGCTCGCGTTCTTCACCCGCACCAAGGGCGGTGAGGTCCAATCCCGCCTGACCAACGACGTCAACGGCATGCAGTCCGTCGTCACGGACACGGCGACCTCGATCGCCACGAACGTCACCACGGTCGTCGCCACCGCGATCGCCATGGTCGCCCTCAGCTGGCGCCTTTCGCTGCTCACGCTGCTCGTGCTCCCACCTGCCGTCTTCCTGACCCGCCGGGTCGCCGTTCTGCGCCGCCAGATCACCGCCCGTCAGCAGCGTCAACTGTCGACCATGCTCTCCCAGGTGGAGGAGGGGCTCACCGTCAGCGGCGTACGCCTCACCAAGACCATGGGCGCCACGCGTACGGCGTCGGACCGCTTCACCGACACCTCACGCGAACTCGTCGACCTCGAGGTCGCCTCGCAGCTCGCCGGCCGCTGGCGGATGTCGACGATGAGCATCATCTTCGCCGTCATCCCCGCGCTGCTGTACCTGGCCGCCGGACTCCCCCTGACCTCGGGCGGCATGACGATCGGCACCCTGGTTGCCTTCGTGGCCCTGCAGACCTCGGTCTTCCGCCCGATCATGGGACTGCTCAACACCGGCGTGCAGGTTGTGAGCTCGATGGCGCTCTTCAGCCGGATTTTCGGCTACCTCGACCTGGAGATCGACATCCCCGAGCCCGAGCACCCGGTCGCCGTCGACCCGCAACAGGTGCGCGGCGAGCTGGCACTGTCCCGGGTCGGATATCGCTACCCCGGCACCGACCGTGACGCGTTGGCCGACATCAACATCACCGTTCCGGCCGGGCAGAGTCTGGCCCTCGTCGGCGAGACCGGATCCGGCAAGAGCACCCTGGCAAGCCTGATCGCGCGCCTGGCCGACCCGACGACGGGCAGCATCAGCGTCGACGGGGTCGACCTTCGTGACATGTCACTGGAGAGCGTGGCCGAACTCGTCGGTGTGGTCTCACAGGAGACCTACCTGATGCACGCTTCAGTACGCGACAACCTGCGCTACGCCAAGGCGGACGCCACCGACGCCGAGCTTTGGCAGGCGCTGCACGTCGCCCAGATCAGCGAGCTGGTCGCGACCCTGCCGGACGGTTTGGACACCATCGTGGGAGCCCGCGGGCAGCGCTTCTCCGGCGGTGAGCAGCAACGGCTTGCCATCGCCCGCACCGTTCTGCGCGACCCGCGAATCCTGGTGCTCGACGAAGCCACCAGCGCGCTGGACAACGAGACGGAGCGCGCTCTGCAGTCCGCGCTCGACGCGCTCGCCGCCGGCCGCACCACCGTGACGATCGCCCACCGGCTCAGCACGATCCGCGACGCCGACCAGATCGTCGTACTCGACCACGGCCGGATCGCGGAAATCGGCGGCGTGGACGAGCTCGCCACCGCCGGGGGTCGGTACGCCCGACTGGCCAGCGCGATGGAGCCGACCAGGTCCCGCCAGCAAGCACCCCTGCAGTCGGCGTGATCATCGGACGTCGGGCAGCACCTTCGTCGCGATGAGGGCGATCTGGCGCGCTTCCTCACCCAGCGGCCAGAAGTTCACCTGACCACAGCCCGCCTCGGCAAAGGCGGACAGCAGGTCGGCGCACATCCCGGCGGGCCCGACGCACACCCTGCCCCGCAGAGTCTCGGGATCACGTTTCAGCAACGGCGCCAGACGTTGGGCGATGACCTGGTCGGCCTCGGCGCGATCCTCGGTTATCCACGTCCACATGGTGACCAGCGCGTGCGGGAAACCGTCCGCCGGCCTGCCCGCCGCGGCCAGTTTCTCCCGCAGTAGCGCATGCGCCGCGGCGAATTCCGCCGGAGTGATGTTGTACGCCGACGCCAGCCACCCATCACCCAGCCGGGCCACCCGGCGCATCCCGGCTGCCGACCCCCAGCTCCCCACCCACAGCGGAACCGCTCCGCCGGGCCGCGGCACCGGCAACAACCGCTCCTGCGGAACCGGGAAATACCTGCCGCCGGTCGGAGGCTCGGCCCCGGTCAGCAGAGCCTTCAGCAGGGTCACTGCTTCGTCGAAACGCGGCCACCGGTCCTCGAAATCGACGCCGAGCGCGTCGTAGTCGGTTCGGGACGAGCCGGCCCCCACACCGGCAACCACTCGTCCACCTGACAGCACATCCAGCGCGGCCAGCGCTTTGGCCAAGGGCATAGGCCCGCGAAGCGCCGCCAGTGACACGGTGGTGGCCAGCGTCATCGGCCTCGACCGCTCCACCACCGCAGCCAGGGCAGTGAGCCCGTCAAGCCACGGCGCGTCGAACAGGAAGTGGTCATTGACGCAGATCGCCGCGAACCCGTTCGCGGCCGCGGCGTCGACCGTGTCCGCGAGTCGACTTAGGGACAACCCCTCACCGGCGAACGCCATCTGCGGCAAGTGCACCCCGGCGTCCATACCGGCCAATGCTCCCACTGAGCTGACCCGGAGGGTGCCTTCTCAGGACGTTCAGACCGCCTCGAGCGCCTCTCGCACGGACGCGTCGGCCGGCTGATGGTCCGCAGTCGCAGCAACTGGCTGAAGCACGGTCGCCGCGATGACGACGGCCCCGATGAGCAGTCCGGCCGCGATCCAGAACGCCAGGTGGTATCCGCCGACGAGCGCATCCTTGGAGCCGTGCCCGGCGTGCAGCAGGGTGCTTGTGTGCGAGGCCGACAGCGTGGCCAACACGGCCAGCCCGAGTGCCGAGCCGACCTGTGCCGTGGTGTTCACCAGACCGGAGGCCAACCCGGCGTTGTCGGCCGTGACGCCGGACATCGCCAGTGTCATCAGCGACGGGAAGGCGAGCCCGGCGCCGATGCCGAGCAGCGACACGACCGGAAGCACATGCGCGGCGTACGAGCCCTGCACCGGGGCGCGGGTGAAGAGGATCAGTCCGACCGTGATGAGCACCAGCCCTGTGACCACGACCGGCCGTGCGCCGAAGCGGGTCACCAGTGGTTCGGTGAAGCGCACGGACAGCGCGCCCATGAGGATCGTCGTCGGCAGGAACGCGAAGCCGATCTCCATGGCCCCGTAGCCGAGCACGCCCTTGAGGTAGAGCGAGCCGAGGAAGAAGATGCCGAACATCCCGGCCGCGCCGGCGATCTGGATCAGGTTGGCGCCGACGACGTTGCGGGAGTGGAAGATGCCCATCGGGACGAGCGGGTTGGCCGCGCTGTTCTCGCGCAGGACGAACAGCACCAGCAGTGCCACCGCCGCCGCGCCGAACGTCAGGGTGGCCGGTGCGGTCCAGCCTTGGGTCGCGGCGGGTTCGACGATCGCGTAGACGCCGAGCATCAGCGCCGCGGTGATCGTGAGCGCACCCACGACGTCGGTGCCGCCGTTGGTGCGTCGGCCGCTGTCGGGGGTGACAAGCCGCAGGGTGAGCAGCGCGGTGAGGGCACCGAGCGGGATGTTGATGAAGAAGATCCAGTGCCAGTTGATCG